>NZ_JADDYG010000861.1:2186-4176 GCF_015163535.1 Vibrio sp. OPT46
AGCATCAGCAATAATCCCAATAACTTCGTCCCCTACATGGTGACCGTAATGGTCATTGATTCGCTTGATCCTATCGCCATCTATTGCAATGACGGAATATGGCGCGGTTTCCAAACGACGTTTGAACTCGCTATCTTGAAAAACTCTGCGGTTAAACAATCCCGTTAAATCATCTTTCGTCACGTTCGTCAGTGCTTTCGCGAGGCGAAGTTTGCTCTCTTTAGATTCATAAGCTTTGTTGTAATACGCTAAGGTTACGAAAAAGAAGATGATAAACAAGAACACGTAATCCAATACAATTTTACTGAATGGGTACATGTAAACGATAAGATTGTTGTTGTCTGCGACATATGATTGGGTGTACGCGAATGATGGAAAGGGGTAGCCAGCGAAATAAATCACCATTTGTTTGTTCCCATTCGCTATTTGAACATCCACCGCTTTCCCATCATTATAAAGCGGCGAGAGGTATAATTGTTCCGAGAACTCTCCCACTAACTCACCTTGAAAGTAAACCGGACTCATGATGCTTATCGCCATGTCATCGGAGTATGTCGTTTTAAATGGTAGGGAAAACAATACCCGGTCCGTTAGTTGCTCTTTCCACGCGGCTAACACACAAGAATAGTTACTTTTACACCAATCAACATCAAACGTGGCTTTCACTCCCTCTAGCGCTTCAATCGGTCTCTCTAAGATGAGTTTGTTTCCAGTATAAGAACGAAAATACATAACGGCATTTTGTCGATTGAACGCATTTGATAAATACGCTTCAGCCTGATGAAGCGATTTCCGTGCAACAGCTTCAACGTAATTAAGTTTTTCATAACGTGACAGGGAGTAAATCGCATCTTGAAAGCTCAGCTCTGTTTGCGCTTCTACTTCACTCACGCTCATGCCTTTGTATTGCTCGAGCTGCGCTTCCGTCAATAGCCCCATGAGAATTACTTTTTGTTTTATTTTGGCTAAATTATTCGCGTAAGTGTTGAACTGCTTTACTTCATAAGAAATTAACACCGCACCAATCATTGTGACAGAAGTGACGAATAGTAATGTTGCGATGAAAAGAGACAACGCGATACTTTTAAGTGTCATGATGCGGTCTTACGCCCCCGCCACTCTTGTTAGCTCAACAATGTTCTTTACGTTAAATTTATCCAATAGACGGCGTTTGTATGTGCTGACTGTTTTGTCACTTATTGATAGCACTGAAGCGATTTCTCTATTGGACTTTCCTTGTAGTAAATACTTCATTACTGCACTTTCTCTGCTTGAAAGTTGTGGCATTTCTCGAACGCTGTTAACAACTTGCTTAAATTTGAAGAAGGTATACCCCTTCTCTACCGCTTCTATCGCGTCTTTAAGAATGTCGTGATTTTCCGATTTACACACATAGCCATCAGCGCCAGAACGAAAAGCCATTTGGCTGTACATTTGGCTAGTTTCAGCGGAGAAGAAAATGACTTTGCCTTCATAACCATGGGATTTGATACGTTTGTAGAAATCAAACCCATCGCAATCTGCCAAGTTCACATCTAAGATCAACAGTTGAATTTCTTCCTTTTTCAATATTTGTAATGCCACCTTCGCTGATGTTGCAGTAAATACCCCATTTGTTTTCCCTAACTCTTCCAACAACGACTTGATTGCAACACAAACGAGAGGATGATCGTCAAAGATCAAGTAATTCAATTTATTCATATCTTTCATTTAGTATGGTTATGGCTTCTAGTGGCATGGGTTTATCAATGTAGAAGCCTTGGCAAAGATCAATGCCATACTCACGTATCGCTTGCAATGTGACTTCGTCTTCAATACCTTCCGCGACCAGTCGTATATTCAAACTTTTCGCTAACGCGCAAATAGCAACAACGATGTTGCGTTTTTTGATGTCGCATTCGACACCTTGTACAAACGAACGATCGATTTTTAACTCGTTGAATGGCAGTTGAGCCAGTTTTTCAAACGTCGATGACCCCGTGCCAAAATC
>NZ_JADDYG010000861.1:4304-8977 GCF_015163535.1 Vibrio sp. OPT46
ATTTGTGATGGGTCAATCTCGCTCTCTAAACATTGCTGTAAAAAGTAATGAGAGAACGCCGTATCTTCTAAATTTTCATGGTCTACATTGATGGATACGTTTTGCATCAATCCTCGGTGTTTCATGTCATAGATAACATTACTCAATACAGCTTGAAACAACTCTCCTGAAAGGCGGCAACGCTCTACAATTGGCAAAAAATAATGAGGGGGTAACACACCATAAATAGGATGATTCCAACGCGCGAGCGCTTCATACCCAAGCACTTCCCCACTTTGCACATCGACTAAAGGCTGGTAATAATTTTTCACGCGCCCTTCAGCCAGAGCAAACAGGAATTCTTGATCTTCCACTTCAATAGGTTGCGCAAAGCTGACTTGTTTCGCTTTTTCATCTTTTATTTTACGTAACAAATCAACGACTTCATTTTCATCGTATGGCTTGGGTAGCTTCCCTAATACTTCAAAGCTAAATCCCTCGCACATGGCTCTTACCGCAGAAATAATGGTCAATTCCATTGCACTGACCAGTACAACTTGCCCCTGGTACTGGACTTCATCGAGCATTTCCATCATATCGATGCCGTCTTTTCCGGGCATTTGGATATCACAAAAAATTACGTCAAAATGTTGTTCCTGCACACTCTGAATAGCAGCATCCACACAGTTAAAGGGGATGGCTTGCGCGCAATAGCGATCCAATATTTGCGTGAGTATTGTGGTTTGTAGCGGATGGTCATCAATCACCATCACATTAAATTGTGTATTCATTTGTCTCTACCCAATAGTTTATGTTTTCGATCTCCTGCTCGATTCGTAAAATTAGCTCCGCTGTTCGCCTGTCAAACTCCGCAGCAGTAACTCGTTCTGCCTCAATACAAAGCTCAGCCAGCATGCTTACCCCTATCGCCCCAACCGCTCCTTTGATGCCATGAATGACCCGTTTTTTGTCTCGCTCAGTCGATGCGGCGTTTAAGTTTTTTATATCTGTAGACATTGATTGACTAAACACGCGCGCAATCTCTTTTGCGTCCTGTGCTTTGAACCGTTTAATCCAGCCGGGCAGCCTACCACTCTCTTTTTCGCCAATAAATGGAATCAAAACGGTTTTTAATTGATTAAGGTCATAGGGCTTGTAGAGCACATCATCAATGCCGATATCCTGTGTACGTTCAATGGCAAGACGAGCATCTTCTGCTGTCACACCGATGATTGGAATTGCTTTAAATTCGGAGTTTTTCACGTGCCTAACAAGCTCATAGCCATCCATTTCTGGCATATGAAAATCGGTCAGCAGCAACACAACGTTTTCATCTTGGTTGATGTATTCCCATGCTTCGCGGCCGTTGTTCACAATGACAGGTTCGATTCCAAGTTCATGAAGCTGCATTGCTATCACACTTTGGTTAATGGGATTATCTTCTGCGACCAGTACCGTGCCGAGAACCCAAGAAACCACTTCTTGATTTACGTCACTAAGCTTGGTTTCTTGCTGCGTTTGGCTGAGCAAATTGAACAATGTATCTGGATATTGAATCTCTCTTAGCGTAAGACTGCCAAGTACCCTTTGTTCGTCACGCAGCATTAGGCCATTAAAACTGGCATCGCTGTCGTGTATAGGGTGAAGGTTCGCCACCATTGTTTTTAACGTCGCTGGACGCATTTTCCACGCGTCACACCACTGGCGAACATTAAGTGGTAAGCTCTCGCTATACGTCCAGTTCAAACAAACGTCTGGCTCAGAGTCGCAATGCTCAATTGGCAGTCTGACAGTAATCGTCGTGCCCAAGCCAAATTGTGAATCGATGCAGAGCACGCCGCTCATGCAGTCGATCAATCGGTCAACAATGCTTAGCCCCAATCCAGTACCGCCATATTTACGCGTAATAGTGTCATCCGCTTGAACAAAAGGATTGAGAATGCCTTCGAGTTGGTCATCCGTCATGCCGATACCTGAATCCGCCACTTTCAAAATAAGCTGCTTTTCATGAAGAATGACACTGATTCCAACTTCTCCTTCGGCAGTGAATTTCATCGCATTGGAGAGTAGATTGGTGGTAATTTGCACCAATCGCAGCGCGTCGATTTCAATGAAAGCATTCGAAAATGGTTTGATTGTCACTTTGTAATCCAAACCTTTCGCAAGCGCTCGTGGTTCAAAGCTTCGAAACACATCGCACAAGGTTTTAAGCAAGTCGGTCTTAACTGGGGCGACGGTTAAGTGCCCTGCCTCTAACTTTGAATAATCCAGTACTTCGTCTACTAGCGTATTCAAATGATTGAGCGAGCGTATGGCTTGGGCAATTAACTCGCGATTTGAATCTGCCGTCACTTGGCGATTTAGCAAATCGAGGATGCCGTGTGCTGCCGACAATGGCGTTCTTAATTCGTGACTCATGGTTGCCAAAAAGTTTTCGCGCGCACGTACCGCGGTTTGCGCTTCTTTTTGCGCATCGATTAACGCCTGCTCACGTTCTTTTTGCTGGGTAATATCTTGAATAACAGTCAGCACAAACTTGTTCTTACCGCTAGGAGAAGCGATGACTTTGCGTTCTCGATATACATGTTTAATATCAAGTTCACAGCCCGACGAGGCAACCTCTTCTGAAATACGCTTTCCAGCAATAACAGTGGTCAGTTCATCAAAATTATTCACTAGAGGAACGTGCGCAGAATCACTTTTCAAACTACATTGTTGGCACTGTTTACTGTTGTAGTTCGCACAATTACTCATCTCCATATGGTTATTTTCACTATGGATAAAAACCAAGCTATTGATCTCTTTGATGATGTCCATCAGCCATTGCTTTTCCGCTTCCTCATTGTCAGCATTAAATTCGGCTAACCTCACTTTAAGTCGCATGTGAGATAAGATGAAATACGCCGCAATTAACATGAGACAGAATATGAATGAACCAGCAACAACAAATGTAGCGATCTGCTCCGAGTCATAGCCATAAGTCAGTTTGAAGCTTCGGTGAGAACGCAGCAGTTTTTCGATCTCGTTAGAATCAATGGTTTCGATGATGCTGTTCAACATGTGTTGAAGTTGTGTATTGTGGTTTGCAACCGCAAATGCATTAGAGAACGTCAAAACGTCCTCCGCATTGATCACCAAGCCATCGACTTGATCTTGTGCAATCATGTTGTGAACGATATCGTCAGGAATGTAAGCCACATCCAAAACGCCCGATTTCAAATCGGTAAGCAGCTTTTTCAAATCATCATAATGATCAACTTGGCCTTGCTGCCAAGTGCCCAAATGAACTAACCCTTGCTTTTTCAAAGTGAGCAGAATACCCGCTTCTTTCAGTGCAGGTTTATCGCGCTTGCTCTGCTCCGCTTGGATAGCCACGTAATTACTGTGCATGAATGGTTTAGTGAACAACCAATCTGACTTAGGTAGCTCACCCACATAAGAGATGGGGACTATATCGGCATCAAATGCCGTTAATCCATTGGAAAGGCTCGACGTCGGTTTCACATACTTAAAGCTCAAGCCAGTACGAGACTGCAATAAGTCGATGAAGTCTGGAAAGAAGCCATCTAACTCGCCCGTTTGCGAATCTCGGTAGAGAAACGGATAAGCTTCGTCACTGCTGCTGTAAGTTATCACTAGTTTGTTTTGATGACTACGTCGGTAATCTACCAATAACTTATCACTGATATGGTAAGGATTTTTCGAGGCGACGGAGCGAATGTTTTTTCCATTTTGCTCCCACTGAAGGATTTTGTTGATGTCATCGATCAGACTCTGTTTGTCCAACGAAGCGATAAAACTCACCTCTTCGTTTTTCAACCAACTGGGAATATCGACAACCCCTTTTACAATGTCATTCAAATCCAAATATTGGGTAATACCAACATAAGTGTAAATCAGCGCGTTCGCTTTACCTCGCTTAACTTCATTAAACGCCTCTAAACGTGTTTTAACGTAATGTATCTTATCGATACCGCGTTCAGTGAGGTTGTCACAATACACACTGCCCTCAACACACACCCATTTAAGATCACGCGCATCACTATCTCGGTAAGTGGCATTCCGATACCAAACCGCGATAGTGCTCGAAAAGAAAGGCATCGAAAACAAGAAACGCTTTTCTCTTGCTGCTGTTTTACTAAATCCAACCGCACCATCAATCCTCTTGCTTTCGACATCCGCAAGTAAAGACGGAATATGCTTGTAAGTCCGAAGTTCTAACTCATAATCCAAAGCTTTAGTAATGTTAGACAAATACTCAAGACTAATTCCGTACGAAGGACCAACGCTACCGTCAAACGAGTCTTTAGCTTCGTCTTGCGCAATAACACCAACGATGACCTTCGGTTTAGGACTCTGTTTGGCAGTTGAGCAAAAAGAACTCGCTAAAAAAATTAAGGCGACGGACGATACCGTAATACTTCTAAGAATACTGAGCATGACTGCTTCCTCTGAATGGAAGCTCAGACTAGTTTTTGTCAGATAAAAGTCAAACTTAGCTCAATAGTGAAATAAAAATAACACTCTGATATAAAAGTAAAAAACCAAAATTCGTCAGAACAATCTGACAACACAATCCACCTTTGACTACACAGCGTTTGCGTTCGGTCTCTCACCCAGACGGATATTCACTGCGAGTCGGTATACATAAGGGATGTGTGCTTTTAGGTTTGCACGCCATAGCTTTTTACTTT
>NZ_JADDYG010000861.1:8987-9417 GCF_015163535.1 Vibrio sp. OPT46
CGCTCAATAGCGAAATAAAAATAAAGCTTTGATATAAAACCAAAAAACTAAAATTCGTCAGAACAATCTGACAACACAATCCACCTTTGACTACACAGTGTTTGCGTTCGGTCTCTCACCCAGACGGATATTCACTGCGAGTCGGTATACATAAGGGATGTGTGCTTTTAGGTTTGCACGCCATAGCTTTTTACTTTCATCTTGAATGATTCATCATCATTCCATGATAAACTGGCGTATTAACATGAAAGAAAGCTCAACTCCGCGGTTTCGAGCAGCTTGAAGTAAACACAGTTTTAGAAAATGCGTTCTAGTATTGTGTCACTCAAGATTCACATTGCTACTTTTACAACCGCTGGAGCATTAGAAAAATTAAGGTATTAAATTCAAATGGTTAATAACTCAATCCAGTGGTTTCCTGGCCACATGC
>NZ_JADDYG010000861.1:9427-16141 GCF_015163535.1 Vibrio sp. OPT46
ATTACTCAAGACTCACATTGCTACTTTTACAACCGCTGGAGCATTAGAAAAATTAAGGTATTAAATTCAAATGGTTAATAACTCAATCCAGTGGTTTCCTGGCCACATGCACAAAGCACGTAAAGAGATCGAAGAAGCAATCCCTCAAGTGGATGTGATCATCGAAGTACTGGATGCTCGTATTCCTTTCAGTAGTGAAAACCCTTTGATTTCTCAAATCCGTGGTGACAAACCTGTCGTTAAAGTTTTGAACAAACGTGATTTGGCCGATCCAGAATTAACTCAACTGTGGATTGAGCACTTGGAGCAAGAGCAACATGTAAAAGCAATGGCGATCACGACTTCTGAACCACAAGAAGTGCATCGAATCATGGAGCTTTGCCGCAAACTTGCCCCACACCGAGAAGAAATTGGTAAAAACATTCGCACCATGATCATGGGCATCCCAAACGTTGGAAAGTCGACGATCATTAACACCCTCGCAGGTCGAACAATCGCTGTAACAGGTAACCAACCCGCGGTTACACGTCGTCAACAACGTATCAACCTGCAAAATGGCATCGTATTATCTGATACTCCAGGAATTTTATGGCCAAAAGTGGAAAATCCACACAGTGGCTTCCGCCTTGCGGCTACCGGCGCGGTAAAAGATACAGCGATGGAATATGACGAAGTCGCATTCTATACCATTGAATACCTAGCAGCTCATTATGCAGACAAGCTTAAAGAGCGTTATCAAATTGAAGAGCTTCCAGAATCAGATATCGAGATCATGGAAGAAATTGGTCGTCGCCGCGGTGCACTACGTGCAGGTGGACGTGTTGACTTGCACAAAGTATCAGAGATCTTATTGCACGAACTTCGTCAAGGCACTTTGGGCCAAATTACATTAGAACGCCCAGAAATGATCACTCAAGAGCTGATTGAAGTCGAGATTGAGACCGCCCGTAAAGAAGAAGAAAAAGCGAAGCGTAAAGAAGAGCGTCGTAAGCGCTATTTACGTAATAAGCGATAAGCTTGTCTCTTATCTACTCATGTTTCAAGGCGCGATTTTCGCGCCTTTTTTGTTATCTAATGCGCCCATTTTTTTCACTTTTCAAACTTTATATTCCTCATCCAAAATCCCAGATATGAAGCACGAAAAAACACCGCAAAATCGCCGTATAAACTTTAAGCACAAACTAGTTTAGACCCCGGGCCCCTATAGAGTTACAGCCACCATCCAACCCTCAAATGTCGAGTTTGCAAGGGTCTGCAAACTTATGCAACCTGGTTAGTGACACTCTCCCCAAAATCCGCAATATGAATAAGTGTCAGCGCTGGCGTTTTTCCATATGAAGAAGAGATTTATTATGAGTGAAACTATACAAAGCAAACCACTTCCCTCCTTTATCGAGGAACGCCTAGATTTTTATATTCAAGATCTAATCGAACCGAATGAGAACAAAAAACACCTTGTTCTTGGTAAACGCCCACCGTGTAATGCCGTTGTCCTGCAAAGCAATGATTACCTTGCACTGTCTCATAATAAGGAGATTCAAAACGCGCATCGTGATGCGATTTCCCAGCACGATGACAACGTCGTGATGTCCGCGATTTTCTTACAAGACGATGAATCGAAACCTGTATTTGAAACGCAACTAGCCAGTTTCGTTGGTATGCCTAGTTGTCTACTTTCTCAATCTGGTTGGGCTGCGAATGTCGGTTTATTGCAGACTATTTGTGCACCGAACATACCTGTGTACATTGATTTCTTTGCACATATGTCTTTGTGGGAAGGCGCACGTATTGCCGGAGCACAAATTCATCCGTTCATGCATAACAACACCAGTCACCTAAGAAAACAGATTTCACGTCACGGTTCAGGGATCATTGTTGTGGATTCGGTTTACAGCACTATCGGAACCATCGCTCCTCTACGTGATATCTACGAAATAGCACAGGAGTTTGACTGCGGCCTGGTTGTAGATGAATCACACTCTTTAGGTACACACGGTCCACAAGGTGCGGGGATACTGCAGGGTCTTGGCTTAACTCATAAGGTAGATTTTATTACCGTTAGTCTTGCCAAGACATTTGCTTATCGTGCTGGCGCGATTTTAGGCCCAGAAAAACTGGCGAAGACGCTTCCATTTGTGGCGTACCCTGCAATATTTAGTTCTACCGTATTACCGCAAGAGATCATTCGGCTAGAGAAAACACTGGACGTCATAAGAAAATCAGATGATAAGCGAGATATTCTGTTTGAAAGAGCCAAGTCTTTAGCCGTTGGTTTAAAACGCATTGGATTTACTATTCGCAGTGAATCACAAATTATCGCATTAGAATGTGGTAACGAGAGAAACACTGAGCGAGTCCGCGACTTTCTCGAAGAGCGAAATGTTTACGGCGCAGTGTTTTGCCGCCCTGCAACTGGAAGGAACAAAAACATCATCCGTTTTTCAGTCAATGCAGACATGACAGCTGCTGAAGTTGATCATGTACTCACTGTCTGCCAACAAGCATTTGCACACCCTGACTTAGAGTTTGTGTAAGTTAGTGTGTAGATAAAACTAAAGAGCTCAACAGTTTTGCTGAGCTCTTTATTCGTGTTATTCGTTGTGAGCAACTCGCCTCAAGAAAACAAGTCGCGAATGATTAGATCCAGTTTGCGATTTTATCGAACAAACGATTTTTATCCGCCGGTTTTACGATGAAGTCAGACATACCCGAAGACCCAATTTTGTCCAACGTGACAGGTGAACTATCCCCTGTATGCGCAATAATAGGTACCGACGCATAGTTTTTATCCGAGCTTCGAATTCGCCTAGACGCTTCTACACCATCCATAATTGGCATTTCGATATCCATCAGAATGAGATCAACATCTTCTTGCTCTAGTGTATCCAGAGCCTGCTGCCCGTCTTCTTTCTGAATCACTTCAAAGCCTTGCTTTTCAAGTAACATTGCCGTGAATTTACGCAAAGATTCATTATCATCCACGACCATAATTGTGCGCTTATTTGAATTATCTAACGTCACCGAGGCCGTTGGTGTCGATACATAGCTTGAATCATATAAGAGACGCTCAATAGTTGGTTTAGTATTCAATAACCAGGCTTGCGTTTCGATCCAAATAGGTTCATATGCAGCCTTACGTGCTCTCTGAGTCGGATGATGCTCAAAAAGATAAACTATGCGTGCTTCAGTGAAAGACAAGAGAGATTCTAATCTATCCAATTGGTTTGCTCTTGGATCTAAGCTCTCAAGATCGATAAAAATCAGATCGAATTCGAACTCGTACTCTTTCTTTTTGAGTACTTGGTTGGCATCTAAAATCGTCGAGTCAAAGCCCATAAAACGGCTAATATCTGTTACTTTAGACACCAAGATATCTTGGCTAGTCACCGTTAGAATGGTTTTGAGTTTAGTCAGATCGTTTTTGATTTCAGTAACGGTATCAGATGTCGTTAGTGGGAAAGTTAACGTAAATTGAGACCACTCCCCTAACTGAGATTGACACTCAATGTTCCCCCCAAATGAACGCATGACTTTTTTACAAAACGGTAGACCCAAACCATAACTTCCTGATTTGCCAGTGGTGTAAAAGTCTTGAAAGATATTGCGTAGAACATCAGGAGCAATGCCAGCACCATTATCGGTTACAACAATTTGATTAAAGCGTTCTGAACTTATCATGGATACATGTATGTGAAAATCTTCAGATTTACGGTGATGGAAGGCATTCTTGAAGAGGTTATACATAACGTATTTAAGTAATGTATCACTACCTAGAAACTCAAACTCACTTCTCGCATCCAGCGATATGGCAAATCGATCAGTGGCACGTTTATAACTGAAGCTTTCAATTGCCTGTTCAACGACCGAGTGAACTGAATATTTTTTGAAGCTAGAACGAGAAACTCGATTTTCATCAATCGAAGTTAGCAATAAATCGATGGTTTCATTACCCGATTGGATAATGTTCATTGCATCCTGACTCACTTCACGTAATAAGGTGACATCCTCTACACTCATGACGTACTGCTCTTTTCCTGCCTCTTTCATGTTGGGCAAGATCGACTGGATAACATCTATTGAAGTGCAAAGCCCACTCAACGGGTTACGCATTTCATGTGCGATCCCTGCCCCGAATGATTTTGCCAGCGAGACTTTCGCTTCATGTTCAACTTGGTTACGAAAATAGAACAAATTACCGAAGACATAAATAAACAGAAAGATTGGCACATGAGTCCAATCCATGGTCAAGTCAAGATGGAACCCTTTTGCAACCCAAGCGAAGAATGTTGCTAAACCTATCCCAGCAAAGGTTTGAGCAAACATGACCCTAGTAACATGAACCAGTAAAATGTGTAAGAAAATTGCAGACATAAACGACATAACCCATACATTGGACCAGTCATTCATCAGTAACATATAAAAAAAGAAAAACGGTAAGCACAGCGTTATCGTCACTTGGTAGTAAATAGGAACATAATCTCTCCAAGTCGATGATAAGCGGTTTCTAAAAATGATGCCGAAAAACAATAACGAGCAAAACAATCTAAGAGGTAAATTTTCATAAGCCTGTGGAAAGGCAAACTCCCAGACAAAGTAGTACAGCGGAAAGCCAAGAAACCCCATCCAGCCAACGAGAGTTAGGTTTGGTTCTGCATATTGATAAACCTTACGTATCGAGTCCATATAATCTGTTTTGCTTACTCCGCCTGACGCACAATAGTGTGATTTTGATTCACTTTTATCGTTTTATTATTAACTAATTATATATTAATCATCATTTATAAGCAGCGCGAAATGACGTAAACAGCTCGCAATACTTATCTTTAGTTTCAATCTTTTAAGACAGCTACACTTGATTTACAACCAAATAAACAAAGTTGCATATATTTTAGTGCAATTTTGCGATAATCGCTCTGTATCCAATTGGATGTTAATCTCATTTTGTGTAAGAAACTTAAGTCGCGCCTTTGGCACGACTTTCCAACGATTCAAAAACAGCACTCACCGCATATAGCGTGGTGAAGAACAATTGGCTTGGGGTGTGTTATGAATTCTGTCCAGATAAAAAATGTCATTTTTGATGTAGGTAATGTATTGGTACGCTGGTCTCCAGTAGAAATCGTTCGCTTAACATTTGGTGGTTCCGTAGAGTCAGAGAAAATGGCTCAGATGCTATTTTCATCACAAATCTGGAAAGATTTAAATAAAGGGACGATCTCCGAAAGGGAAGCAAAACAGCGTTATCAACGTGAACACCAAGTAACGACGGAAGAAATGGGCCGCTTCTTTTATTATGTAAAACACACTCAAATATTACTTTACGGCAGTATAGAGCTGTTAAAACGAGTAAAAAGAGCCGGATATGGCGTATATGCGCTCACAGACAACATCAACGAAATTGTGGAACACCTTCGTACTACTTATGAGTTTTGGCCACTGTTTGATGGAGCAATCATCTCTTCTGAAGTTCAATTACTAAAACCACAAGCGGAGATCTACCAAACTCTACTTTCAAAGTATCAGCTTAACCCCGAAGAGACAGTATTTCTTGATGACATGCCTTACAATGTTGAAGGTGCCCGAGCAGTTGGCATGGCTGCTATTCAGTTTGAAAATGCTCAGCAATGTGAGCTCGAACTAAAAGCCATGGGGGTTAACTTCTAGAAAGCTTTTAATAAAAACATAACGTTAGGGTGCATAAAAAAAAAAGAGCAGTGTTGAGACTGCTCTTATCTAATGTTTTAGAACGCTAGGTTAGGAGTAAATCACGTTTTCCTCAATCCCACTAACTAATGACTGGGCGTTCTTCCAACGGAATACTTTTTCTAACACCTCTTTGCCATCAGGTGCGCGCCAAGTTCGCTCTTGATCCTCTTGTCCACCAATGTGGCGATAGAATTCAATCGCAGAAATGTTTTGCGACACAACTTCTAAATAAAGACCTGTGTCTTTAAAGTACTGCTGTTGCCATTCTGCGACAGCAAGTAATAGCTGCTTACCAATACCACGACCACGGTAACTGTCATCAACATGCAATGCGTCAATAAAGGTTCCACGCTCGAAATCATGGTTGCCGAACACACAAACAAAGCCAAGTAGCAAACCTCCCTCCTCCGCCAAGACAATGTGCTGATTGAATGGTGGGTTGGTCAAACGGGTTTGCCAAATCAGTAGTTTGTCGTCAATCGCTTCTTTCTCAAGATAGTTATCACTAAGAATGCCACGGTAATGACGCTTCCAGCTATCCGCATGAAGATGCGCAATGCGCTCGTAGTCCTTATATTCCGCTAATCGTAAATCCATTACGTATTCCTATTTTCTTACATTTTTTCTTCTTTATAGAGTCTCGGTATATTCCACCTTTATAACACTTGTTTCTTGGCAGATTTTATACACCTTAAGCCAGAGCTCATTTTTTAATACTACTCATTATTCAATTAAAAGCAAAATATCCCATCAAGTTCCTTAATCTACACCCAAAGGAATAGTCACATTTGTCTAACTTTAATTTGACTTACATGTGCACGCTGATATTCTGGCGAACAGTTGTTAGCTCAAAGTTAGGGATACACCTGTGACTCAAAACAAACCACCTGTTATCTGGTTGAATACATTAATATTTTCTGCCAGTTTTGTTCTGACTTTTATTGTAATGCCTTGGTATGCATATCATTTTGGACTGGGTTGGGAACATCTAATTTGGGGAGTGATTGC
>NZ_JADDYG010000861.1:16151-26595 GCF_015163535.1 Vibrio sp. OPT46
TACGCTGATATTCTGGCGAACAGTTGTTAGCTCAAAGTTAGGGATACACCTGTGACTCAAAACAAACCACCTGTTATCTGGTTGAATACATTGATATTTTCTGCCAGTTTTGTTCTGACTTTTATTGTAATGCCTTGGTATGCATATCATTTTGGACTGGGTTGGGAACATCTAATTTGGGGAGTGATTGCATTTAGTTTTACTAACCTTTCTATTACAGCAGGCTATCATCGTCTCTGGAGCCACAAAACGTACGAAGCTCATCCTATTTTGCGCGCCATTTTTGCGATTGGAGGAGCATTTTCTTTGCAAAATAGTGCATTACATTGGTCTTCTGATCATCGTGTGCATCACAAACATGTCGACAATAACGATAAAGATCCGTACTCAGCCAAGCGGGGTTTTTGGTATTCTCACATTGGGTGGATGTTACGTGATTACAATAAATCAAAGGAAAACGAATATACAAACTGCCGTGACCTAAAGCGCGACAAAATCGTCATGTGGCAGCATAAGTATTATGTTCCACTTGCCCTACTGACTAATATTGGTTTCCCAGTCATGCTCGGACTGATCTACGGTGATATCTGGGGGATGTTATTGGTCGTTGGTGCGGCTCGACTCTTTATGAGTCACCATACGACTTTTTTCATTAACTCCCTCGCACATATTTGGGGTAAGCAAACTTTCACAGACAAAAACACTGCTCGCGATAATGGTGTACTCGCCTTTTTCACATTTGGAGAGGGTTACCATAATTTCCATCATATTTTCGAGAATGACTATCGCAATGGCGTGTATTGGTGGCATTACGACCCAACGAAGTGGTTGATAAAGTCATGTTCTTGGCTAGGACTCACATCTAAGTTGCGCACAACGCCTACATTTAGAATTGAAAAGGCCCGTGCGAGTCAACTTTTGAAGAAAGCAAGAGAAAAGCTAGAATCGAAACCGAACACGCAAACGATCCTCGATCAGCTACAGCACGAGTTTGATACTCTAGTTCATCACATGCAGGAATACTACGAGATGCGCAAAGAAGTACTCGGTGCCAAAACTGCCAGTGTGGTAAAGAAATACGAATGTTCTGTAACGAAAATGAAGTACCAGCAAATTAAAGCAGAGTTCGAACGGCAGCAACGTAGTTGGAACCTTATGGTTCGTCGATACGCATAGTTTATCCTCATTCTTACGATTACTTAGCTTCGCTTCGGCGAAGCTTTTTTGTTGTGAAGAGTGTTTTCCAATAATTGCTTACTGAGTAAAGTCTTTTTCCTATTGTGAATCAATTCACTCTTTATTCATTCACTTTCCTAGTCATATTTTCCTTCCTATAAATAGCTTCAAACCAGCACATAACACTTAGAAAACCAAATTCCAACAATACAATCTAACGAAATTATTTATTAAATTATTATTTGTCTCAGATCATGCAAGCCCCATATTTGTCTCGTGCCACAGCTAAGAATTCTGTAAATTCCTTGTCATAAACTGAAACAGTTTCTTTCTTTTTTACATAACATTCGGAGATCCCTATGTTAGAGCTCTTAATTGGCTTAGTGGTTACCATTGCGGTGGGTTACTTTATTGTCAAAGGCTATAAAGCTGCGGGCGTGTTACTGACAGCTGGTATTGCTTTACTTCTTATGACTGGCGTTTTGGGGCACGACGTGCTGCCGTCAAAAATCACCTCAACTGGTAACATGGTGACAGATGCGCTTGAATACGTGAAATACATGCTTCAATACCGCGGTGGCGGTCTTGGTATGCAAATCATGCTGCTTTGTGGTTTTGCGTCATACATGACTCATATCGGCGCGAACAACGTGGTAGTGAAACAGTTCTCTAAACCGCTTTCTGTCATCAAGTCTCCTTACGTCCTTTTGGTAGCGGCTTACATTGTGGCGTGTTTAATGTCTCTTGCGGTAAGTTCTGCAACAGGCCTTGGCGTACTATTAATGGCGACACTATTCCCTATGATGGTCGCGATGGGCATTTCTCGTCCAGCAGCCGTTGCAGTGTGTGCCTCTCCAGCGGCAATCATTCTTTCTCCTACTTCTGGTGATGTTGTTATCGCAGCAGAAAAGTCTGGTTTAGAGCTTGATGTGTTTGCGGTACAAACTGTGTTGCCTGTTTCTATTTGCGCAATCATCGTCATGGCAGCGGCAGCGTTCTTCTGGAACAAATACTTAGATAAGAAAGAAAATACACCAATGGAAAAAATTGATGTATCAGAGATCAAAGCTGACGCACCAGCGTTTTATGCAGCTCTTCCATTTCTACCTATCATCGGCGTTTTCCTATTCAACGGTCGTACCATTCCAGGACTTAGTCTAGACATCTACACTATTGTGGTTGGTTCGATTTTCCTTGGAGCTCTGATCCATTATGTTGTAAATAAGTTCGATGGTAAGAAATCACTAGAAGATTTAGATTCTTGCTACGCAGGCATGGCTGACGCGTTCAAAGGCGTTGTGATGCTTTTGGTTGCCGCTGGGGTTTTTGCACAAGGTCTGATGTCTATCGGTGCTATCGATAACCTACTTCATCTAGCAGATAATGCTGGTGCAGGCGGCGTTGCTTTAATGCTTATTCTAACTGCATTGACAGTTGCAGCAGCAATTGCAACGGGTTCGGGTAACGCGCCTTTCTATGCGTTCGTGGAGTTAGCACCATCTTTAGCTGCTAAAATGGGATTAAACCCTGCGTTCCTAATTATCCCGATGCTTCAAGCATCAAACCTAGGCCGTACTATCTCACCAGTATCTGGCGTAATCGTTGCGACATCAGGTATGGCAAACATCAGCCCGTTTGAGGTTGTAAAACGCACATCCGTTCCAGTTCTAGCAGGCCTTATCACGGTGATTATTGGTACTATTGTGCTTGTTCCAATGAGTGCCTAACGGTATTGCCACGATCAAACTAAAAGCAATATCCGAACAAAATTACGTTTAATTAAAAACGCCAGCAAATGTGCTGGCGTTTTTTTATTCTAATGTGATGATTTACGCTGACTTAAATCGGTCAGGAATCTTAGTGATGCTCTCTCTGTAGCTAAACCATAAGTAGGTAACGGCAAGCGAAAAGAATAAATATGAAAGTGCGAATACGATTGGAGACGTGATTAATTCCGCGGACATTCCCCACATCACACCGACTACGGTTATCGTCAACTTAGAAAGCATACCGCAAATGAGTAGGAATAAAGCAAGCTGTGGAAAGCGCGAGCTGCGAAATGCGAAGAAATAACAGCTACCTACAGCTAAAGAAGCAATAGATAAGCCCAACATAAATGAATGGATGTGGTCTGCTGATGCGATACCAGCGGATACCGAAGCCATGAGTAATAGGAACAGTTTCATAAGTCACCTCACAACAAATCTAAAAAGCATCCCTTCATAAATGAAAACTCATTTTTCACTATATTCTGCGCCTAAAATCAGCAATTACAAGTTACTTTTTTGCTCACTTAATGAACATAAAAGCTAATCAGCTTCAATTATTACAAAAGGTTAACAATTAAAAATTAAGAAACCCTTTGCATCTGATACTTACGACAGTTAGATGATAAATTCGCCATTTTTGTTACAGATGGTTAACATGGAAACATTTTGAAATTTTTTATTTGAAATGTGAACTGTGCACTCAACAGCGTAAAACCTCTCTGTCTTGACTCATCATTCGTTATTAGCGAACAAAAAATATCACTTTTTTACAACGTTCTTACTACATACAAAACCATGAATTCACATCCACTTTTAATGTTGCAAATTATTTTATCAGTAACCGTAAAAAGAGATTCCAATCACATATTTATTGGTTATAATCCGCGCTCATTGCGTTAAACGTTGAAAAACGCAAACTAATTTTGAGAAAAAACATCTTTAAACCAACCTTCTTTGCGGCATTGCCAATAAGAGGAAAAACTGAGAATAAAAATGAGCAAGATTGATAAAGCTATGCGCATCCTGTTAGCAGGGTTCTGTATCAACCTTTGTCTTGGCATCCTGTATGCTTGGAGTGTATTCAACAAGGCACTGGTAACTGAATCAGGCTGGAGTGCTGCAGAAGCTTCTGCACCTTACGCAACTGCAACCATCACTTTCTCTATCTGTCTTCTTATTGCAGGTATTCTCCAAGACCGCATGGGCCCTCGAATGATCCTTATCCTAGGTACTGTTCTTACAGGTCTGGGCATGATCGCGTCTGGCTTTGTTGACACTCCACTCATGCTGAACATTACCTTCGGTGTGATCACAGGTGCAGGTATCGGTTTTGGTTACGCATGCCTATCACCTTCTGCGATGAAGTGGTTCCACGCTTCGAAGAAAGGTATGGTTAACGGCATTATTGCGGCAGGTTTTGGTCTAGCGGCTATTTACCTTGCGCCAGTAACTTCTGCGCTAATAGACAGCATGGGCATTCAAACTAGCTTTATGGTTCTTGGTGTTGGTATCCTAGCGATTGCGGTTCCTCTTGCAGCAACCATCAACAACCCACCAGCAGACTACACACCTGCGGAGCCTAAAGTAAAAGAAGGCCAAGCACCTAAAGCGGTGAAAAAGTCAGATGACTTAACTTGGAAAGCAATGTTGAAAACGCCACAGTTCTACTCTCTATGGATCATGTACGCGTTTGCAGCTTCTGTTGGTCTAATGATCATCGGTAACATCACGACAATCGCAAGCGTTCAAGCAAACTTGCCAAACGCGGTTTACCTAGCGTCTATTCTTGCTGTATTTAACTCTGGCGGTCGTGTTGCCGCGGGTATGCTTGCAGATAAAATCGGCGGTGTTCGTACGCTTCTACTCGCGTTCGTTCTACAAGGCGTAAACATGGTGCTGTTCGCGACGTTCGACTCTGAGTTTACACTGATCATCGGTACAGCAATCGCAGCGGTAGGTTACGGTACACTTCTAGCGGTATTCCCTACTCTAACGGCTGAGTTCTACGGTCTGAAAAACTACGGCACTAACTACGGCGTGCTTTACACAGCATGGGGTATCGGTGGTGCAATCGGCGCAGCGGTTGTTGGTTTCTCGATGACAAATGGCGACGGCTACACCTTGGCTTACACAATTTCTTCAGCAATGATGGCAGTATGTATCGTACTTGCGTTCATCACTAAGCCATTGTCTGAAGCGAAAGTAGCACAGCTAAAAAACGCATAATTGCGAATTGATTTGATAGCAAAAAGGCTTAACCTATGGGTTAAGCCTTTTTTGTTATCGGTCGTTTATGGAAAGCCCTATCGAACTTGCACCAGACTACTATCTAGAGAACTTCTTTAAGCTGACTCATCACGCAGTAACTTGGTACAGCAATTTACTGACCAAGGAAGAACACGCATGGCTTTGCTCGTTTGATTCTTTGAGCAAACACGCCCAGTGCCTTTTGGTACGTTTATACAGCCGAAAGGGATGTTGGTTTCGAAGTGATAAGCTGAGTTATCCAGAAATACCTTCTATCAATGAAGCACTGGCAGAATTGAGTCAACATGAGTTTGTAGCCCTTTCCCCACCCCTTTCTCATCAAGGGTTAGCGGCTAATTTACTGACCAAGCCAGAAATCTCCACGCTTTATCCCGAACTGCCGAAATCACTCAAGAAAGACGCCCTTGTCGAACGTTTGAGTAATGCGGAATTTGATCGTATAGAGCGGCTTGAGTTTACGATCGTCAAACTCAATTCTGCTCATATGGTTGACGTGTTACTCACTCTGTTTTTTGCCAACACCCATCAAGACTTAAGTCAGTTTGTGCTTGATGACTTAGGTTTGCATCAGTTCGAGCAATATCAATTGAGTAAAGTGCGCCGTTTCTTTGATTCACGTGAGCAAATAGACCGCTTAATTGAACTGAGCCAGTTGGCCAACCTGTACTGGCAATTTGACCGAAAAGACAAAGCCAATCTCGACTTATTAATTGAGGCAATGCCTCAGCCCGTTAAACACCGTTACGTAGATCGTAAACGCGAGCACATGTTGAATGACATAGCACGTGATTACGAACGGCTTAATGATCTAGAGACCGCCCTATCTCTATTTGGCCAAACTCAACTCACACCGAGCCGAGAACGACGCGCACGTATCTATGACAAATTAAACCATGATGATTTATTTTGTGACATTGTCACAGATATGCTTAACTCACCGATCGATGTGTCTGAGCTCGAAGTTGCACAAAAACTTGAGCAACGGTTAAAACGAAAACAAGGCGAGAAAGTGCCAAGAGTGACGAAGCCAACCTGTACGGAATACCGCCTTGAACTGGATTTATCTCAACAGAGAGTCGAACTCGCCAGCAAAGCGTATTTTGAGTCCTTAGGCTGGACTGTATTTTACGCCGAAAATGCACTGCTTAATGCATTACTTGGTCTCACTTTTTGGGATGCGATTTTTGCTCCTATTGAAGGGGCATTCATTAACGCTTATCAACACCGTCCTTTAGATTTATATCACTCGGATTTTGTTACCAAGCGCCAAGCTTTGATAGACACCGCTTTTGCCGAACTAGAAGCGGGCAACACCCAGATGTTATTGACAAAATACGATGAGAAGTTTGGCATCAGTAATCCATTTGTACATTGGAACTTAATAAGTAAAGAGCTACTCGAAACAGCACTCAACACTATCCCAACTAACATGTTGATGGCGCTATTTAAAATACAATTGAGTGACCTAAAGCTTTACCGCAATGGGATGCCGGATCTGATTGCTTTTAAAGGAAACGAGTTCGAATGGATTGAAGTAAAAGGGCCGGGCGATAAACTCCAAGACAACCAATGGCGTTGGATTAAAGAGTTTACTCGCCTTAATGTCCCGTTTGCGGTGTGTTACGTCGCAGCAACTTAACTTACTCTATATAAAGAGCTTGGTGTTTGTTCACTCAAACCGCCCCTCGGTTATCGCCCCTTGCTCTTTTTTCTAAACATTTTTTCGTTTCTTCACGATCGCTTCACGCTTCTTCACACAAAATGCGCTTCTACTCACTAAGTTGATTTGAAGAGGCAAAATAAAATGAACAAAACACTTCTTGCGTTACTTGTTACCTGCTCAGTTTCGGTATCTGCGGCTCCTTATGTAGGTCTGGAATATGGACTAGGCACCACTGACCATGATTTGGAACCTCACTTTTCAACTGACAACGTAACACTCAACCCTGAGCTTGAAGACGGTATTTTCTCAGGCTTTGTCGGTTACGCATTTAATGACAACTGGGCATTGGAACTGGGTTACAGCCAGTTTGACCTTGATGATAGTCGTTCAAAAAACCTAGGTATCAAGTCAATCGATGGCAAAGATTACCATCATGAAATGGATTGGGATGCGTCAATCAAAGCCAAGCAAGTGTCGTTGGCTCCTGTGTTTAACTATGCATTAAATGATAAATGGACAACAAAATTCAAAGCGGGTTTAACTTACACGCAATACGATGCCAAGGTTTCTAAACATCAAGAATACGAACTTGTCACGAACGACGATGTGGAAATGACCAACACGCTTTTCCATAGCGCGGAGAAAAACAACGAGCTAGGCGCAATGTTCTCAGTGGGTGCGGAATACAGAATTTTCCCGCAGCTCACCATAGGTGTAAACGCAAAATACCAACTAGACAGCTACGCAAACACTGCATCCTTTAATGTAGGCACAACTTATTACTTCTAATATCAGGAGAGGATAATGAAAAGAGTATTGTTAACATCCATGCTTGCCCTACTTTCAAGCTCGGCTTTCGCCGCATTTAATGGCCCAGAAGTCAGTGCAATCAATACGGTGAAAGAGGCGCGCAACGCAACCGACGACAGCGCTGTAGTGCTAACCGGGCATATTGTTCAATCATTTGGTAACGAGACTTACTTGTTCAAAGACAACACTGGTGAAATCGAAGTAGAGATCGACAACGAAGATTGGATGGGTCAAGAAGTGACACCAAAAGATACCGTAATGATTCGAGGAGAGGTTGACTCAGATTGGACAACTACGCAGATAGACGTTGAGACCATTCAAAAACGTTAAGAAGTTGACGATACCTCAACACAAGCAACACAGCCACATTTTAGTGGCTGTGTTAAGCAATAATCATGGAGAACGCTCGTTTAGCTAGTCAAGCAAGGACAATCTTGCGGTACGACTAATCGTATACTCTTAGGCTGAACATCAAATCTAATGGTTCTCGAATGATAGGGTTCTCCATCTAAATTAAGAGGTAATGGATTCGGGAAGTCTATCTCCAACCAGCTTGCTCTTGTGTACTTCACAAACTCTCCTTTCTCACTCGGGTTATTGATCTCGTCGATTACTTTAGGCAGCTCATGAGGTAAAAATGGGCGCACCAATGTTAGATCCATCAGCCCATCATTAATCATCGCTTTTGGAGCTAACTCTTGCCCACCTCCAGCAAGGCGCCCATTACAAAACGCACCGAGCAACATTTCTCCCTGATACGCACCACCTTCAATCGTTATTGTTCCGTCATATGGTTTAAAGCCAAGTGCTTTTACAACACCAGTTAGCGTGTAAGCTCCACCGCCAAGAAAGTTTTTGAGTTCAACAGGCGTTTCTGCTGTAACTTCTGCGCCAAACCCTGCTGTTGCCACGTTAATAAAGCAGCGATCGTTCGCTTTGACGCAATCGACCAAAGCGGACTGCCCCTCAACAGCAAGAGATAAAGACGCCTTAATGGAATTAGGTACTTGAATAGCGGTAGCAAAGTCATTGGCGGTACCAAGGGGAATAATGGCTAACTCAGGGCGTTTTTCTTCGTCAATTTGAATAACCGCAGAAGCCGCCTCATTGACGGTTCCATCGCCTCCAGCGACAACAATACGTTCAATGCCTTCATCAACCGCTTCTTTCACTAGCCGCGGCATGTCTTGAGATTCCCACGTCACACGCACCTGTACGTCGATGCCTTTTTCTCTCATTTTCATGATTGCATCTCTTAACTCTGGATTCCCAGCTTTTTTTCCGTTAAGGATGGCACGTATTGTCTTTTTCATTGCACTTCCTATTGGTTGATGACTTTTCCTGCTTGCTTAATCTGTGAACGCAACCATTGATGGGCGCTGTCGTTTGTGCGACTAGGATGCCAGATTGTGCAAAGCTCATACATTTGTTCATCAAATGGCATTGATAAAGATTTAACATGATAGGTGTTATTGAACAAGTTGATCATCGACTCTGGCATTAAACCAATGTATTCACTACCACAAATAATTGGGAGCATTTCTAGTACGCCTGAGGCTCGATACTTAATCTTTCTCTTATCCAAGTCGACAATGTCATCGGCGTTTAACAAGCTCTTACGACTCTGCCACTGCGAAACCACTACGTGTTCTTCTTCAAAAAATTGTTCAGCCGTAATCTCGTCATTCAGGCGTGGATGCGTTTCGCTACATACCACCACCAAACGCTCCGTAAGTACAGTTTCCAGTTTTAGCACCGTTCTTGCTCTTGGTGTGATATCAATGATCAAATCGTATCGTTGTAACCGCAGATCACTTTCAAAATCTTCCGTAAAAAGCGGATGTACTTCTAATGCAACATTTGGCGCCGACACACGGATTTGTTTCATGACTTGAGGTAGCAACTCAAAGCTCGCAACGGACACACAGGCAATAGAAAACACTCTATTCGACACTTTAGGGTCAAACTCACTAGAGGCCGATAATGTCGAAGTGAAATTTTGTACTGAAGCTAGAAGAGCAGGATAAATATCCATCGCAAACGAGGTAGGCTCGACACCTTTAACGCAACGATGAAACAATGGATCATCGTAGATATCACGTAGCCTTGCTAGCGCTTTACTCACCGCAGGCTGGGTGATGTTTAAACGCGCCGCCGCCCGAGACAAGTTACGCTCTTCATAGATGGCAGTGAAAATGGGAATAAGATTAAGGTCGGTCGGTTTCATGCTATTAAATTTTTCAAAAGTCACTTTCTCTATTTTAATCTAACAGCATGATCCTTCACGTAGCCAAGTGCAACAAATGGGCGGTATCGCTTGTTTTAATGAGTTTTAACTCAATTTTGACGCACTTCATTCACCACATAAACTGGCACCATAGTGCAACGTAAAGCTTGACTTAGGCTTTGCCTAGGTAAGGGGTAAGAAACTCGCTGACTTCCTCGCCGCACAAACCCGTTTCTACCTCTATACCTGCTTGTTTTAGAATCTCGATACCTCGACCACTGTTGCGCGGGTCGGAGTCCAATATGGCTACGACGACTTTGCTTATGCCGGATTTGACTAATGTCACCGCGCAAGCTGGCGTGCGACCAACAAACGAACACGGTTCCAGCGTAACGTATGCCGTCACCGATTCTAACGAGCCTTGATACGCATTCAGCGCTTCCACTTCCGCGTGATTGCCACCAATCGCTTGAGTATGACCTTCAGAAACGATTTGATTGTCTTTCACTAACACGCAGCCAACCGGCGGGT
>NZ_JADDYG010000861.1:26744-28393 GCF_015163535.1 Vibrio sp. OPT46
TCATCTCTTCCAATGACTTTGTCCAGTTCTGGTAACGCTCGCGGAATACGGAATTTAAAGCGTTTTTGTTTGGTCTGGACTTTGCGCCACATCGACTTCAGTAAATGAGCGCTATTTTCACCATTTTGCATTCGCGACGCACTTTTTTGCCACGATTCACTCGTATCGGCTTTGGTCATTTCTAGCTCGGCCGTATTTAAACGCAATTGTTTGTACAATATGGTCCTTGCTTCAGACCAACGTTTAGCCTTTAACAAACGGTGGAACGTCAGCCATGCTGGTGTCGGTCTGTTGCGGTAGTAACGTTTAATGGCTACCAATGAAATAATCACAAAACCCAGCAACACAAGCGTGGAAACAATCCATTCAAAGTACGTTCTGATGAAGGACTTCAACGTGTGCTTCGCGGCAAAAGTTTTGCCCTCTAACATCACCGTTTCCACTTGCTGAGTCTTACTGTTCCACCAACGGAACTCATAATCCGGCAGGGTTAATTCACCACCTTGTTGAATCACGTACACGCTCTCTTCTGTGCGTGTTGACTGGTAATCACCACGTGTTTGCGTATCTGTCAAACGGTGGGGTTGAGGATACGCTTGATAACGGGTTGTTGATTCTCCTTTCAACAAGTCTGGTAGCAATACAGATAGTGAATCTTGAGCCGAAATGGTGATTTTACGCGTGATTGCATCCCCAACTTTGAGTGACTCAGTGGAGGTATCCCACTCTTGCTTTACCTCTACATCTGTTGCAGAAAACCAAGGTGTCTCACCACTCAGCAGGCCCGATGGCAATACGGTTTTGAACTTAATCGGCTGCGTGTAAAGTGTGCCTGACACCTTCTCGCCGTCCGGCGCCGACACCTGAACGCCCACTGCGACAGGTGGAATCACAAAATCACCAGAAGCTTGAGGATACAAAGTCACTTCCCAGCGTTGACGCGACCAAGTTTGTCCCTCTTTTTGCTCAGTAAAGTTGGTTGCTAGTTGATTACGCTGTTTGGCGATAACATTGGGTATTTCAATATTGCCAATTCTCGTACCACCCGTAAACCAACGCGGCGTTGCCACTTCGATGGTTAAAATAACTTGCTCATTGACGCTAAAACTTGGTGTTTTCCGCTTCTCTCCAGCCGTTGGTTGTTTACCAACCCACGCTTGTAACTCAACACCATGCTCTCGTTGAACGTCACGAATATCTTGAGCCAACACACTACTGCTCAGGAGGAAACCGAAACAGATAACTAACCACAAGGGTAAAGCAAAGTGCGTAAAACGGTGGCTTTTCATCATTGCACCGCCTCCTCTGTATTTTCGTTCGCAGTAGAGGTTGATTCTCCGGTTTCTATTGAACGCAATTGAATCTGAAACTTCTCATTTAAGAAGTATTTAGGATCCGCTTCGACTCGCTTTAACCATTTGTCGGCTAATTCTTGGCTACCTAAGATGTCGTCTGCACTTAACGTCTCTTTAATCATCAACTCCGCTGACGTTTTTTCATCCGCCCCTTCTGCGGTTTGAGGGTTATCGCCTAGCTCGGTTGATGCTTCTTGCTCCGTTCCTGCCTGACTCTCACTCATCCGGTTGATGTCCTCTACAATACCACCAATCACTTTCAAGTTATGCTCAACATCCGGTCTTAGCCTCTCG
>NZ_JADDYG010000861.1:28411-57328 GCF_015163535.1 Vibrio sp. OPT46
ACGATGCCAGCAATCACTTTCAAGTTGTGCTCAACATCAGGTCTTAACGACTCGCTCAACGTTGGCTTACTGGCTAGGGATTTTAACAAGTCACGAGCAGCCAAATATTCTCGCTGACGCGCCAATGCGCTCGCCGCATTGTAAAGACCGTAATCTCTAACCTCTTCGGACGGGTCGTTTTGCATTTCCAAAAACGCACTGTGCGCGAGCTCAAACTCGCTAGCGTAGTAGTACGCCGTGCCTTTACGTAATGGATCGACAAAGTGTTTTGCAGCTTCTAAATACGCTTGTTGGTTGAACAAACGCTGTCCTTGTTGATCTGGCGTTAGCCACAAATCCCACCACCATTGCGCCACCTTGTCGAAAGCCGTCACTTTTTGCACAACTTGTGGCTGCTCGGCTTTAACTGAAATGTTCTCGGCCAATGCACTTGTTGGCATCAATAACGTGCCGCTCACCATTACAATCACGCACCACTGCACTAACCACCCTTTTCTAAACCACAGCATCATGATCAGCGCGATTGGGAACAGAATTTGATACCCCATGTCTTTCCAAGGCATTGAAGATTCGCCATTAAGCTGCATATTGCGCTCAACGTATCGATTCAGTTGCTCGATATCACTATTATCGACGGTCACTTCCACCAATCGACCGTTAGCCTGACTAGCCAGTTCTTGTAGAGAATCCAAATCCATTGGGTTGTTACTCACAATGTCAGCATTCCCTGCCGCAAGAATTAACAGTTGATAAGATTTGCCCGAGAAATACGCTTGGTATTGCTCAATCGTGGCTGGATTAACGCCATCACTCACCAACAGAACGGTAGAGCCTGGTTGACCTTGCAATTGTTGGTCAATTAACGGCAAGGCTTTTTCGGCAAGCTTACCTTGCACGGGCATAATTTCTGGCGTAATGGCCGCCAAAAACGGGTCAAATACTTTACTGTCTTGAGTTATAGGCATCGCGACATGAGCACTGCCCGCAAACACGACTAACCCCGTTTTTCCGCCTTTTCGCACGGCTAGCAAATCGCGTATTTTCTGTTTGGAACGCTCAAGGCGGTTTGGTGGGAGATCTTTTTGCAGCATCGATTCGCTGTTATCAAGCACCACCAGCAGAGAGGCTTTATCTTCGCCAAAGGGGGAAGATTCACGTTGCCACGTTGGGCCTGCACAAATCACAATGGCGATGAACACAATCAGCATCAAGAGCTTAAGCGGCAGTTGCTTACGCCAACCTCGCTCACCTATCGTCAAAGCATTGCGTAAATGTTCGGGCAGAATATCCTTCCAGCTTGGCTTGCTTTCTTCTCGCCAGCGTAACCACACCAAGAAAAACATGGGGACCAAAGCCAGTAACCACAGTGGTCGAATAAAATGAAACTGCGTAAAGAATTGCGTCCAACTAAGAGAATCAAACATCGCTATCTCCTAATGATGATCGTGTAACAGCCCTTCTTTTGAGTGTTGCGACGCTGAACGCGAGCAAATGCATGATGACCACTAACGCCATCAAGTAATGATGAAGGCTTTGTTTTGGGCGGTATGTGGTGCTTTCGTAAAGTTGAGGTTCCAGTTTGCCAATTTCGTCGTAGGCAGCCGATAGTTCATCACGGTTGAGTGCTTCAAACGCTTCACCGCCGGATTCTTTCGCAATGCGATGAATCGTGTCCATATCCAACGCGGTTTCACCTATCGTTTCCGGATCGCCCATCGCAATGACGTGTACTCTCACGCCTTTGGCTTTCGCAACTTTCGCCGCATCAATCGGTTCAACAAAACTGCCCGTGTCGTTACCATCGGTTAATACAATCGCGACTTTTTCACGGTTTTGGTCTTGTTCTAAAGCACCACGCGACTGATCGCTTTGCTCAAAAACTTTAATCGCTAAGCCAATCGCATCACCAAGATGGGTACTCTGCCCTGCCATTGCCACATCGGTTTGGTTAAGCAGTTCGAGCCACACTTTTTGGTCTGCGGTAAATGGCGTTTGCACGAAAGCAGCATCACCAAAAAGCACCAAGCCTAATCGGTCACCTTTACGAGACTGAACAAACTCCGACAGCACTTCTTTTGCCGCATCAAGACGAGAAATTTTTTCGCCTGTACGTGAGGTGAAATCTGGCTCGGCCATGGAGCCCGAAAGATCCACCACCACCATCACATCGCGGCCTAAACTCTCGCGAACTTGAGGCTCGCCTAACACGGTGGGTTTTGCCATCGCACACACCACCAAAAGCCATGAAAGAATTAACGTTGCTCGTTGCCACCAACTCGGGGTCAACTGGCTTGCACCTTCTGATGGCGTCTCGCCAATCGCTTCCACCAGCTGACTAAAAAACGGCACTTTGATCGCCATTTGCTTAGTGCGATATGCGGGCACCAAGTAGTACACCACCAACGGCAAGGGCAAAACCAGAAACCACATTGGGTGAGCAAATTCAAAACCTGACAAACCAGTTATCGATGCAAGAAGATCATTCATGTTGACCTCCCTGATGTGCTTTGCGTTTCAATCGTGGTGATTTATTTGCCGCGCTTTTTTGAGCATCACAACGGTGCTCACTCACCCAGTTTTTCGCACGAGCAATAAGCGTTACTCGCTCTTCGTTGGTTAGCGTAACGCTTGGGTCAACAATACTTTGTAGCCAGCACTTTGAAAGCTCATCGTTAAAAACCATTTGCGAGTTTGCTTGAGAATCTTCGGTTTGCGGATACAGCGCATCGAGCTTGCGCAGAAAGGCGGTATCAAACAATTTCGCGTTGCGGCTATCAATATGAATCAGCACTACTTTAAGCACAGAGAACAATACTTTTGGCATGTCTTTGTCGCTCGATTTGATTTGCGAAATCGCCAGTAGAGCTTCTTTTCGGTAACGATTATGCCACCATTGCCGAGCCAATCGATATACGACATACACCAATGCAATGAGCACAACCGCCGCTAAAATTTTCCAGCCAATAGTTTGCGGGTACCAACTCACGCTAGATGGTACAGCCACATCATGCAGCTCTCTGAGTATGTAGGTACTCGGAGGCGTAGGAAGATCACTCATTTAACGCCCTCCTACCAGTTTTTGGAATTGTTTAATGTGCTCACCTGTCGTATCGAGTTCGATGTGCGGAAGGTGTTTCATCGCCATAAGTTGAGAGAGTGATTGACGCTGTAAGCTAGTTCGAGCCTCAAGCTTTGCGCTCGCAGCTTCTACCTTTGCGTTGCTGTCTAAATTGAGTTGATACTGCCCATCACCAACCACCCATTTCGATTTTGCCAAATCGTCTGGTAGCGCTTGTTCTAATGGGTCACTGACCATCACAGCAAGAACATCGTTGTGCTGTTGTAGCTGTTTAAGGTGATCAAGGTGGTGCTCCTCGCAGTCGCTCCAGTCGCTGATAAAAATCAAAGTGGATTGCTTGAGATTCATGCGTTTAATAAGCTCAATCCATTGACTGAACGCTACTTTTTCGGAATTGCGGGAGTCCACATTGAGCGATTGATTGGCTTTAGCGAGACGTTTAAGTTGCGCCAGAAGATCGTTTTGCGAACGCTGTGCCTTGCTGTGAAACAACGCCTGCTGGGATGCGATGACAAAACCGACTCGGTCGCCATCTTTTAATACTCGCCACCCACACATCGCTGCGATCTCTGCCGCGACAACTGATTTCATTACTTGCGTCGAAGCAAAAAACATTGTGCTTCTCTGGTCGACACACACGATTACGTTGCGAT
Source organism: Vibrio sp. OPT46 (assembly GCF_015163535.1). Classification (NCBI taxonomy): domain Bacteria; kingdom Pseudomonadati; phylum Pseudomonadota; class Gammaproteobacteria; order Vibrionales; family Vibrionaceae; genus Vibrio; species Vibrio sp. OPT46. The sequence continues at coordinate 32,144 of NZ_JADDYG010000861.1, forward strand.
CTTTTTCTTCTGTATAACTGCGTACATGCGGCTTACCCGTACGCATCGTAACTTTCCAATCAAGGTTACGAATATCGTCACCCAATTGGTAATGGCGCAGCTCTTCGAAGTTCAATCCACGACCGCGAAACAACGAATTGTGTCGGCCAGAGAGTACGCTACCCGCCTTTAGGTGAGGAAGTAAACTGAATGATTCTGCTTGTGCTTGCAGACGTACTAAACGAGCGTAATCGCAGTACAAACGGGGATCCATCCCCTGTGATTTTGGCGCAAGAGTTGGCTTAGCCATAATGCCTCCCACTTACCCAATTTCTACACAATCTAGCAGCTCTTGTACGACTCGTTGGTGATCGACTCCGTCTGCTAGTGCGTCGTAGGTCAAAGAAAAACGGTGGCCCAATACAGACGGAACCATGACACGCACATCGTCAGGAGTCACATGGTCACGTCCTTGCATCCACGCATACGCACGAGCGCATTTGTCGAGTGCGATGGAAGCACGAGGACTAGAGCCAATCTCAATCCATTTTGCTAAGTTTGAATCGGCATAACGCTCTGGCTTACGAGTCGCCATCACTAACGCAACGATGTAGTTTTCCACTAGGTCCGATACCACGATGTTTGGTAACTGACGACGCGCTTCTAGCACCACGTCTGGCTCGATGTGTTTTGGCGTAACAATTTCGCTGCTGGTTTCCGCACCCAATTCTTCACTGCGCACCAAACGAATGATGTCACGTTCGGCGTCATCTTCTGGATAATCGACGGTAACCTTCATGATAAAGCGGTCCATTTGCGCTTCTGGCAGCGGGTACGTGCCCTCTTGCTCTACAGGGTTTTGCGTTGCAAGCACCATAAATAAGTCTGGCAATACGTGAGTTTTATCGCCTACCGTGATTGTGCCTTCGGCCATGGCTTCAAGCAGTGCCGCTTGTACTTTGGCTGGTGCACGGTTGACCTCATCAGCAAGTACAATGCTGTTAAAAATTGGCCCTGACTGAAAATGGAGTTGCGGCTTACCATCCAGCTCTTGATAAACCTCAGTGCCCGTCACGTCAGATGGTAAAAGATCCGGCGTAAACTGGATTCGACCAAAACTGGTGTTTAACAAGTTCGCCAACGATTTTACGGAACGTGTTTTTGCCGTTCCCGGTAAACCTTCTAGCAGAATATGCCCATTTGTTAATAACCCAATGACTAAAGCTCGAACCACGTGGCTTTGTCCAATGACGCTTTTTTCTGTTTGTTCGATGAGTTCTTTTATCGCTTGTTGTGCGTGGTTCATAGGATACCTTTTCAATGGTTTAAGCCGTCTTTTCGATAGTTAAGTATAAGAACAAATGAAATAACTTAAGGTTATATTCACTATGTTATCTTTGCGGTTCTTGAGATTGGAGAAGTTGTGCAAGACCAACCAACATCGGTAACGCATAATCAAAGAACATTTTGATTCCCGAACACAAATAGTTTAGACCACTCTCACCATTCGGCGTTTTGATCAAACGGTTTTTGGGGCACTCACCCCAACAATAAGGCAAGTAAGGGCATTGCTTACAATACGTCGGCAATGAATCGCGTTTTGCCATGCCAAAAGTATATTGTCTTGTAGAGAAGGCCATTTCATTCAGTGAGTGTTCATGAATGTTGGCGAGTTTGTATTCTGGATACACATAGTGGTCGCAACTGAACACGTCGCCATTGTGCTCAATCGCCAACCCTTTGCCACAAAACTCCGCCGTCACGCAAAGCTGAGACGGTTTCCCCATTACTTGCGCCACCGCGGTTTCAAACAGATTAACCAACACACGGCCAAGATCGTTATTCACCCACTCTTCAAAGGTCGCCATTAAAAAGCGTCCCCAGTCTTCAGGATCGACTGACCAATCCGTTACAATCGACATTGGATGCCCCGGTTTAGCCAGAACACTGCCTTTGGTTGGGATCATCTGTTCGTTCCAAAACTGCGGCGCGGTTGTTTGGAAGTTGTTGGCTTCTACCACCGGCGCAAACTGAATATAAGTCACACCCAATTCTTGGGTTAAAAATCGATATACTTCGAGCGGGTATTTCGCATTGTGACGATTCACCGTGACCAACGCGTTGAATTTCACGCCATGCGCTTTGAGCTTATCTACCGCTTTCATCACGAGATCAAACGTTGGCTTACCGCTGCGGGTTTTGCGATATTTGTTGTGCAGCTCTCGTGGCCCATCAATCGACAAGCCAACTAGGAAGTTGTGCTCTTTTAAAAACGCACACCACTCATCGTTTAGCAAAATGCCGTTGGTCTGAAGGTCGTTTTCAATGCGAACGCCTTTCGGCTGATGTTTCTTTTGCAAAGCTACGACATTGCGGAAATAGTCCAACCCAAGCAGCGTCGGCTCCCCGCCCTGCCATGAGAATACAATTTCTTCGCCATCCTGACTTTCGATATAGCTTTTCACGAACGCTTCCAGTGTTGCGTCGTCCATTTTTGGCTGCTTTTCTTGGTGCAGTAGATTTTCTTTATGCAGATAAAAGCAGTACTGACAATCGATGTTGCACTTTGCTCCGCCTGGCTTTGCCATCACATGGAATCGACGGTCATACGCGCCCAGAACCGGCGCTTTAGACGCCGTTTTAAGGGGAACAATAGGCATAGTAGTAGAATGGCGAGGGGAAATCTTACTCATACGTTTCTCACTATTACATATACCCAAATAACCTCCTGAGCGCTGTACAGCAAAAGTGAAGCTATTTGGGTATATAGCGCTCCAAAAAGCGCTATATAATCTTAATTTACTTAGAAGACTTAGGTACGAACGAACCTGCTTCCATACGAGGAGGGAACTCTTTGAATGTACCCATCACCTCTTTCACTGTATCCATTGCTGGCATCATTAAGAATGAACGCTCGTACATCCAACGAGAATAACCCATGCCTTGATCGCCTCGTTCAAATGGATCAATGCTCAAGTCAAAGATCAGTGGCACACGAAGTTTAGTGAACGGCTTACGCCATACATCCATACCCGTTTCATTCTCTTGAATCATAAAGTGGAACTTGTACTTTCCTTGGCGCAATGCCACAAGATCGCCGTCGTCGCTCCAGTAAACGAACTCATTTCGTGCGGATTTGTCTGACTTACCCGTTAAGTATGGCAATTGGTTGTAACCGTCTAGGTGAACTTTGTAGTCCACATCGCCAACTTTTTTGCCTTTTAGTAATTCGTCTTTAACTTTGGTATCACCTGCCGCAGCAACTAGTGTCGGGAAAAAGTCCTCTAATGACATCATGCCGTTGAATGTTTTACCTGCCTCAATTTTTCCAGGCCATTTAATCAACATTGGCACACGGAAACTCCCTTCCCAGCCAGTGTTTTTCTCTGAGCGGAACGGTGTCATCCCAGCATCCGGCCACAAATCAACCATAGGGCCGTTGTCAGTGGTGTAAACAATGATTGTATTGTCATCCACACCTAACTCTTTGATCTTGTTAAGTAGCTGACCGATTTGGTCATCGTGCTGCTTAACACCATCCGCGTAGAAACCGGCACCTGTTTTACCTTGGTATTCTTCAGGAACATGTGTGAAGTTGTGCATGCGAGTGGTGTTAAACCAAGTAAAGAACGGCTTGTCCGCTTTTACTTGCTTTTCTATGAAGCTCTCTGCGGCATCAAGAAACTCACCATCAACATTTTCCATACGCTTACGCGTTAGTGGACCGGTATCTTCGATTTTGCCGTCAGCGTAAGAATGGATAACGCCACGAGGGCCAAATTTCTTCTTGAACTCCGGATCTTTAGGGTAATCCACGTTCTCTGGCTCTTCTTCTGCGTTCAAATGGTATAGGTTGCCGAAGAATTCATCAAAACCGTGGTTGGTAGGAAGATGCTCGTCTCGGTCACCTAAATGGTTCTTACCAAATTGTCCGGTTGCGTAACCCATTTGCTTAAGCACGGTTGCAATCGTCGGATCTTTTTCCGAGATACCTTCCGGAGCGCCTGGTAAGCCCACTTTTGATAGACCTGTACGTTTTGGCATTTGACCAGTGATGAATGAAGAACGGCCTGCTGTCGAGCTTTGCTGTGCGTAGAAGTTAGTGAACTTCGCACCTTCTTTAGCAATGCTATCGATGTTTGGCGTGTTGTACGCCATCATGCCTTGGTTATAGGTACTAAGGTTCCAGTAACCAACATCATCACCAAAGATGACAAGAATGTTGGGTTTGTCCGCTGCATGTGCAACTGCAGATGCAGCGCCTAATGCTAACGTACATGCGTTAAGTACGAGTTTTTTACTGCTCGTTTTGGTCGCATTTTTCATATTATCTCCAAGAGTTCGCTAGTGCGTAAAAAACGGTATTCGCTTTTCAATACCATTGTTGATATAAGATAAAGCACTAATTTCAGGCGATAAATGCAGTCAAAATTAGTTAACCTATAAATTAAATTTATGAGTGACGTTATGGACTTGAATTTGATCCAAACTTTTCTTGTTGTTGCGGAGTTTCAATCTTATACAAAAGCCGCGGAACAATTAGGGCTTACACAACCTGCTGTGAGCGCTGCAATAAAGCGTTTAGAGCAAGTCGTAGATAAGCAATTATTCGTTAAAAAAGGACGAGGTATCGCACTAACCTCCACCGCTTATCAATTACTGCCGCAATTCCAGCAAGCGGTTAGTATTATTGACAATGCGATATCTGATAGAAATCATTTTGAAGTGTGTTGTTCGGAAATTTTGTTGCACATTATGGACCCGATAAAGAACACTATTTTTTATGAATCACCACCCGAAAAATTCCTATTATTTGAGCTGTTAAGACAACAAAAAGTCGATCTAGTAATCGATACGGTGATCACGAAAGATGCAGCGTTTATTATTGAAGATGCCTATGAGGAAGAAGCCGTGGTTATCTGTCGTGAGAACCATCCCCGTGTACACGGCACGCTCACAAAAGAGCAATTTTATGAGGAAACTCACTGTTTATTTTCAGGAAAATGGAACAACATGTCGGGGTTCGAGCAACTAGCAAAGGAAACAATTCAAGAAAGAAAAGTCGACTTGATCACATCTTCGCTAGCGGGCATGGCGCTGTATGTCGCCCAAAGAGACAGTTTAGGGATCGTGTCTCAATCTTTTGCAAACAAGTGGAGCAAAGCGCTCAAACTTCAAATTTTGCCCTGCCCCATTTCGATACGCTCTATCCCTTACAAGTTCGTTTACCATAAGCGAGAGGTAAACAACCCAGCCCACATCGCTCTACGTGAAAAAATCAAAGCCAACTTAACGGCAGCCCACTACGAACCAATTTGTTTATAACTCTTGTCAATTGAAGCGTTAGGCGTTTTCGTCATCAAGCTTTCTACAAACCTGAATAGATAGAATTTTACAGATAAAAAAGAGGCTCATTTTAATGAGCCTCTTTCTATATGTGATACTTCACTTAGCTTTTCCTACTTATTTGGGTTCTCTTTTAGTTTCTCCATCACTTGATCGAGCGAGAAGCTTGCTGCTTTTTGCCTTGGTGGGAACTCTTTAAACGTTTCAAGGAATCTGCCTACGTAAGCTTGCGCAGGAACAAGCATGTAAGCACGGTCTAGCATCCAATCGTAGTAAGTGTTAGAAGTGATATCAGCCACTTCGTAAGGATCCATACGCAAGTTGAAGATCTTAGGAACACGAAGTGTGGTGAATGGTTCAGCCCAAATACGCAACGTACCTTTTGCTCGTTGCTCCATAAAGACCAGCTTCCATTTGTTATAACGAAGTGCAGTTAAGTCTCCATCATCTGAGAAGTAAAAAATTTCTTCACGTGGGGCCTTATCCTCTTTACCAGTCAAATATGGTAGGAAGTTATAGCCGTCTAGGTGAACTTTGAATTTCTTACCATTCGCACTATAACCTTTGAGCAATTTCTCTTTGATATTGTCATCACCCGCGGCAGCAACGAACGTTGGCATCCAGTCCATGTGATGCATGATATCATTCGAAACAGAGCCAGCTTTAATTTTACCCGGCCAACGTACCATCGCAGGAACTCGGTACGCACCTTCCCAGTTGGTATTTTTCTCTCCACGGAATGGCGTTGTGCCTGCATCTGGCCACGAGTTCATGTGTGGGCCATTATCGGTGGAGTAAAAGACGATTGTGTTGTCTTTAATACCCAAATCATCCACTTTTTTCAGCAGCTGACCTACATGATTATCATGCTCGACCATACCATCTGCATACTCGCTGATGCCTGTTTTTCCAGAGTTCTCTTCTTTCACATGAGTACGGAAGTGCATACGAGTTGCGTTCCACCAGACAAAGAAAGGTTTTTCAGCCTTGACTGCACGATCCATAAAGTCGAGTGCCGCATCTAACGTCTCTTCATCCACGGTTTCCATGCGCTTGCGAGTTAGAGGTCCTGTATCCTCAATTTTGCCATCAGCGTACGAACGGATAACGCCGCGCGGACCGAACTTTTTACGAAACTCAGGATCTTTAGGATAATCGACGTTTTCTGGCTCCTCCTCGGCGTTCAAGTGATAAAGGTTGCCAAAAAATTCATCGAAGCCGTGATTAGTAGGAAGGTGCTCATCTTTATCACCTAAGTGGTTTTTACCAAATTGCCCTGTCATATAGCCCATCGGCTTCAGCATTTCGGCAATGGTTGCGTCCTCTTCCTTCAAGCCAAGATCAGCACCTGGAAGCCCCACTTTACTCAAACCTGTTCTAAGAACGGTTTGGCCCGTAATGAAAGTAGAACGGCCCGCTGTACAAGATTGCTCACCGTAATAGTCAGTGAACATCATGCCTTCTTTGGCGATACTGTCTATATTTGGTGTTTTGTACCCCATCAAGCCAAACGTGTAAGCACTGAGATTGGACTGGCCAATATCATCACCCCAAATGACGAGAATATTTGGTTTCTCTGCTGCGATACTGCTACTTGTCGCACCGATTAAAGCGGCGGCAAGAATCGCTAATCGGCGTTTAACGCCATATTTCGCTGTCATATAAACCTCTGTGTGTATTAGAAAAGTGCTTCCTGCAACAGAATGTATAGTTCACAAATGGCGGATAAGCGAATTTACTAAATGAGAATTCTTTCTATCTTTGCCTAACATTACACCGTTATTTGTAGCTAATACGCACTCCAATAGCACTTTAGTTCAGAGCGCCATCGCATCATTCATCACTACTGGTAATCTCAAGTATTAAGATTGTCTACGCATATCACAGTGCTCATAAAGTACCTGATTGCTTTTATATAAATATTAATGATAATACGTTTTACTACTATTAATAATTAAGGTACCCGTGTGCTTGACTCCAAGGTTTCAAATGGAAAAACTTCCCAATGCCAACACAACGGCGTTCACCATAATGATGAGGAGCTATTACTAGATAAGCGCACTCACTCTGTGGTACTCAATTACTTGCCAAACAAGAAATCTGTTCAGTTAACAAGCATTCAATTTAAGCTGCTGCAAACTCTCACTCACCATCAAGATCAAGTGCTTAGTAAGCATTTTCTTTACGAAACAGTACTAAAACGTGAATTTACTGAACATGATCGAGCACTCGATATGCACATGAGCAGAATGAGAAAGCGTCTAGTTCACGAAGGCGTTCCAACAGACAGAATTCAGACAGTCCACCGCCAGGGTTACATTTTCAAGCGCTCAGACAATCAACAGAAAAATTAACGCTAATTGACCCAACTTTTGGTAATTGACCGCTTATTTTGCTTTAATTAATGCAAATTCTAATCACGTAAAATAACTCAATGAATTTGCGCTTAATTTTTACACTTTGCATTGCTACTTTGTTTGCCGGCTGTGCAACCTATGCTGGTCTTAACTATGACCAACTGTTTGGTCCACAGCTCGTGCGTGAACGCACAGTTGACGTGGAAACCCCTCAAGCAAACTTCTTCCAAAGCGAAGTTAAACCCATTATGGATAACCGCTGTGTCGTCTGCCACGCGTGCTACGATGCACCATGCCAACTTAAGCTCTCTTCTGTTGAGGGCATTGACCGTGGTGCGAGTAAAGCACTGGTATATGAAGGAACAAGACTCACAGCCGCAGCACCAACACGCTTATTCGAAGATGCAGAAACAACCCAAGAGTGGCGCGATGCGGGTTTTCATCCGGTTCTCAACGAACGTGATCAAAGCATGGCAGCCAACATTGATGCAGGACTTATCGCACGTTTGCTACAACAAAAAGAGCGCCACCCATTGCCTGACCAAGTCCAGTTAGAAGGCTTTGACTTTTCGATAGACCGAGAGCAAACCTGTCCGACGATTGAAGAATACGAGCAATACGAGAAGGATAACCCAACCTGGGGCATGCCTTTTGGTATGCCAAATCTATCAAACAGTGAATACCACACACTCATGACTTGGTTGGAAAACGGCGCAATAATGAACGTTCACCAACCTGTTAGTGAGAATGAGCAAGCGCAAATAGATAAGTACGAAACATTACTTAACCACTCTGATTTGAAAAATCAGCTGATGGCTAGGTATATATATGAGCATTTGTTTTTATCTCATCTCTACTTTTCAGAACTCGATGAAGATCCCCGATTCTTCACGCTCGTCCGCTCTGCTACACCACCAGGACAGCCCGTCAAACGTATTTCAACGCGTCGCCCGTACGATGATCCAGGGGTTGAACGTGTGTTTTATCGAATTATTCCAGAGCAAGGGACCATAGTAGATAAAACTCACATGCCATTCGCGGTAAACAAGCAACGCATAGAGAACTGGAAAACTTGGTTTATTGATGCTGATTACACGGTTAGCCAGCTACCGAGTTATGCACCAGAAGTTGCTGCAAACCCGATGACATCATTCATCGACCTTCCAGTGAAATCGCGCTTTAAGTTCATGCTAGATAATGCACAAAATACAATAATGGCATACATCAAAGGCCCAGTTTGTCGTGGCCAACTGGCATTGAATGTTATCAATGATCGCTTTTGGGTGTTTTTCCTTGATCCAGATAAAGCAGACATCCCAGAAGTAAATGAGTTTTACCGATCTCAGGCTGATAACCTAAAACTACCGGCAGAACAAGAAAGTAACACGCTACCTGTTACCAACTGGGTCAAGTACGCGCGCCAGCAAGCTCGCTACCTAGAGGCTAAATCTGAGTTCACTAATAACTGGTTTAAAGAAGGTGAAAACCTATCCACCGATGTAATTTGGGACGGTAATGGCACCAACCATAATGCGGCATTAACGATATTCCGCCATTTTGATAGTGCTTCTGTTGTTCAAGGGTTAGTTGGTGAGCAGCCTAAAACAGTGTGGATTCTTGACTACGCGTTACTAGAGCGTATCCACTATTTGCTTGTTGCTGGGTTTGACGTTTACGGTAACTTCGGCCATCAGCTCATGACACGAATGTTTATGGACTTCTTGCGTCTAGAAGGCGAAAGTAACTTTATCTCGTTGTTACCCGCCGATATGCGCCATGAACTGCAATCTAGCTGGTATAAAGATCAAAGCCCGCAGTTGAGTGACTTTTTACAACGAAATGTGAAGCCGTTTAACCAACCAACCAGCGTTCAGTATAAGAGTGACGATCCAAAAACGGAGTTGGTGGAGTTGTTGAGAGAACATGTCTCAGATGTGCTTCTGCCTCGCTACGAAATTCAAGACACGGCTCTTTCTGCGAGTAGTGAAAAGCAACTAAAACGTATTGACCACGTTCGTGGTGAAGGCCTGAAAACCGTTCCGCAAATCACTATGCTTATGGTGAGAAGTAAATCAGGGGAAGATGAATTGTTCACCTTACTTCACAACAATGCACACACAAACATCTCTAGCTTGTTTGATGAAGAAAGTAACCGTGACTTTGCTAACGATGACATGACCATTGTACGCGGCGTTGTGGGAAGCTACCCTGCGGCATTTTTCTCGATCAACGAAAACCAAGTAAAAGATTTTGTCGATCAATTTAGTGCCATCCAAAACGAGTCCGATTACGTTAAGTTATTGGATAATTTTGCGATTCGTAGAAGCTCAGAAAAATTCTGGTCATTTAGCGATCGTTTACACAATTGGTACCGTACAAAACAACCGATCGAATTTGGATTACTTGACTATAATCGTTTTGAGAATCGATGATGATTTAAGGGGGTTCTCATGGGTATCCGAGATAACATTGCCGCTCTTGAACAACAGATTTACGTTGCTTGTTCTGAGGGAGACTACGAAACGGTCAATATGCTTGAGCATCAACTCGAATACTTGCGTGGCAAAGTGGAACATCCTTTTGATGATGACCCTTATGCCCTAGACACTCGATTCGAGTGGGAAGATGACATGACCGAATAGAAAAAACCTCCGGAAAGCCGGAGGTTTTTTTATTTTCAATGCTCGATGGATTACTTCGCCATTAACTCATCCAGAGCTTGAATTGATGCAGACACTTGAGAAACTAAATCATCTTTAGTCGCATTATAGGTATCTAGAGGTTGAGGCGCGGCTTCAATTGCTTGGCAAGCGTTCATTAATGCAGTTAGTCCTAAACTTCCCGCGCTGCCCTTTAATTTATGGGCAAGGTTCTTTACTTCTTTACTATCATTGTCCTCAGCAGACGCTTGCAGTTTGCTTAATACATCAGTGCTGGTGGATCTAAACAGATTAATAATGTGCAACATCTTATCTCTGCCCAAGATTTTCATATCGGACTCAATCACGCTCGGATTAATGATAACCACATCGGGTTCCTTTTTTTGGGGCGCTTGAACGACCTTTGATTGTAGCTCTTGTTCTTGAGGCGAAATTTGATCAAACGGGGTACAGTCGGCATTTTGTGGCAACAACAACGGCTTTCCGTCTAGCGCATCCTGAATCAATGCCGCGAGTGCCTCTTTTGCCAATGGCTTAGGCAAGTATCCGTCAAAACCAGCGGCTAGATAGCGCTCAACTTCTTCCGCAAAAACGTGCGCAGACACTGCAATCATTGGCGTGACGGCAAGCGCTTTATTGGCCGGCTTATCACACTCAATCCGCTTTAAGCGTTGGATCAACTCAGTTCCATCACAATCAGGGAGGTTGATGTCGACTAAAGCGATATCAAAATCCTGTGTGCTGATCAGTTGCTCTGCTTGTGAGCCGTTTTCCGCCATCACGACTTGATGACCCATGCTTTCTAGAAAACCTTCCGCGACCACTCGGTTGACTTCATTATCTTCTACCAGCAAGACCTTTGCTTTCACTTTGCAACGTGCGGTTGCCACGGTTCCTGTTTCAACAGGTTCGCTTTCCTCTAACGGAATAGAGAACCAGAATCGGCTACCATTTCCCTCTTCGGAATCGACTTCTAAAACACCGCCCATCGCTTCAATGATTCGCTTACTGATGGCAAGTCCAAGCCCCGTACCTCCAGTTTGGCTCATCCCACCTTCAGCTTGCGTGAAGGCATCAAACAACGTTCTCTGGTATTTTTTGGCAATTCCTATTCCAGTGTCTGATACTTCAAACAGGACTTGCGACTCGTCCTCAGGGTTCAGGCTAACGTAGATATCAATTTCTCCTTCGTCAGTGAACTTAATCGCGTTACCAACAAGATTGTTCAGCACCTGACTGATTCTGGTGACATCCCCTTTCCAGTAGCGACTAACATCACTTTCAATATGGTAGGAGAACAGCAGCTTCTTCTCTTGTGCTCGACTGTTCATTAACTGGAAAGTGTCCTCCACCATTTGGTGTAAATCGAAGCCCATGTGACGAATTTCTAAATGCCCCGCTTCAATCTTGGAGTAATCCAGTACATCATTAAGGATCGCGAGCAACGTTTTACCACTACGATTAATGATTTCCGCATAACGCTTTTGAATTGGGTTGAGGCCTGAGTCAATCAACAAGCGTGCTGTCCCCAACACTCCGTTCATTGGCGTTCTTATCTCATGGCTCATCGTCGCCAAGAATGCCGATTTTGCTCGGCTCGCTTGCTCTGCTTGCTTGCGAGCTTTAGCGTGATTCAAAACCTCTTCATTCAAACGGCGGTTTGCTTGTTTTAACTGCGAAGTGCGCTGCTCAACGAGCTCTTCTAAATGCTCTTTATGCTCCTCAAGCTCTCGCTTGGCTTGAGCTTCACCCTCTGCTACCACTTTTAGTGCTTGCGCGGTATTACGAGCCGTGATGATGGCCTGCCCCATATGCGCCAACTCATCTTTGCCTTTCACTTCCAACTCAACCGCTAAGTTACCCTGCGCCACAGACAGCAACGCAGCGGAATATTCAGCTAACCGCTTCACAACAGAAAGGTACACCACACGCCATAAAATCAGCACCAATACAATCAAACCAACAATTGAAATAACGGTTAAAGACCACTGAGCGAATTTCAGTGTGCTGGTCAATTGGTCTACAGCGACGGTAGTGGTTTTGTTTGAATCATCAACCAATTTGTTGACCGTGCCATTAAGCTCTGAGAACAACTCTAATGTCTTTTGCATCAGTTGTTGTGACTGTTCGTTATTCTCGTATTGCTGCATCAGTATAGAAAATACGACCTGACGCTTACCAAGCTCTATGAGCAGTTGGCTCATTTGCTTAGAGCGCGTAGGATCTTCCACAGCGAGTACACGGCGTTGCATGATTTTGAGGTTGCTATCGAAATCACTTTGAACCTGTTGAATTCGCTCAATATTCGTTAATGTCCGAGCCTCTTCAATCTGATTCAACATTTTAAAGGCCAACAAGTGCAGTTCATGTAATCGCTCAGTCAGATCAAGATCGACCTCCACCAGTGCATCTAGCGCCTGATAAACTTGCGATTTTTTATTCGATTCTAATAAGTCATAAATATGCGTGACGTTAGCAACAGCAATGGTGCTTGTATTCTGAACTTGCGTACGAGTTAGTTGTTCTAGCTCTTCACTGAGCAGACGCATTTCTTCAACACGAGTATCTATCTCTTTTGCAAGCCACAGCTTTTTTTCAACCGAAACACCGAGTTCTGCCAAATTGTCGATAACGTTCTGGACGTTATTCTCTAAAGCTTCTAACAATTGAGAATCGAACGACTCACTCCCGAGCTCCTTGATGTGAGTGAGTAAAGACTCGAGCTGTTCGAACAGCACTCGCCCTGACTCCTTTCTTTCCTGCTCGTTTCTTGCGTTCGACAACATTTGTACAGACGAAATAATACGAGTACTCAACTCAGAGACTTGCCTCGCCTCAATCATGGCGGGAATCGCAGAATCCACGACATTTCTTTCGGTTTTGGCAACCAAAGAAAATCCAGACACACCAATAAGTGCCGATAACATGACCAGTATTGCCATCGCAATGAAAGACAACAAAAGTTTACGACCGATGCTTGCAGTTGCTAGCAGCATATTTTCATGACCTTAATGTTCGTGTTCAGCGACATATTACGTTATATTTTGCAGTGTTTACTTAATCTATGCCAACGAACTTCATTTCATGGTTAAAAATCAACACGCATTTCGCACATTTTTCAAACATTCTGCAGCCACTTTAACCCTCGTTGCTTCTTTGCCAGCGGTTGCCGCAGAGAAAATATGTGCAATATACCCTCACCTAAAGGATTCATACTGGTTGTCAGTAAACTATGGAATGGTGTCCGAAGCGAAAAGAGAAGGTGTCGAGCTACGAGTTCTTGAAGCGGGCGGCTACCCAAACAAAACCCGTCAAGAACAACAACTCGCACTGTGTAACCAATGGGGAGCAGATGCAGTTATCCTTGGGACCGTGGACCCACAGGCTTACGAGCATTCACTTAAAAATTGGGTAGGGAATACTCCCGTTTTTGCTACTGTGAACCAACTCGACTTGGATGAAGAACAAAGTGAGTTGCTAAAAGGGACTGTCGGTGTTGACTGGCATTGGATGGGATACGAAGCGGGTCAATATTTGGCAGCTCGCCATCCAAAGGGGTCAGGAAAAACCAACATTGCCTTACTTTTGGGGCCGCGAACTCGTGGTGGTACGAAACCCGTTACTGCCGGATTCTATGAAGCGATACAAGGAAGTGATATCAACATTGTTGACTCATTTTGGGCAGACAACGACAAGGAGTTACAACGTAACCTAGTTCAACGTGTGATCGATATGGGAAATATAGATTACATTGTTGGCAGTGCAGTGGCGATTGAAGCGGCCATCAGTGAGCTGCGCAGTGCCGGCAAAGCTGAGGAGATCGGTCTAGTTTCTGTGTACTTAAGTCATGGTGTATATCGAGGCCTGTTACGTAACAAAGTGCTCTTCGCACCAACAGATAAAATGGTGCAGCAAGGTCGGCTTTCCATGATGCAAGCAACGCATTACTTAAGAGGTAAAACGTATGACAAACATGCCTCACCAACCATCAAACCACTGACTCCGAAGACGCTTCATGACGACACGATCGAAGAATCGTTATCTCCGTCAGAATATAGGCCGACATTCCGTGTTAAGGCTGTTGATTGAAAGACCAAAAACGTGTTCTATTGAGTCACAACAATTTTAAAATCATACAAACGGAAACATCTTGATGCAAAAAACCATTCGTACCATGCCAACCCATAAACATGTGGCTTTGGTTGCTCACGACAACTGCAAACCTGAGCTACTTCGCTGGGTAAAAGAAAACAAAGAAAAGCTACAGAGTCACTTCCTTTACGCAACTGGCACGACAGGACACATGCTAAGTAAAGAAACTGGACTTGCGATCAAGAGCATGATCAGTGGTCCGATGGGCGGTGATCAACAACTAGGCGCTCTTATTTCAGAAGGCAAAATCGACGTTCTCGTTTTCTTTTGGGATCCACTGAATGCCGTACCTCACGACCCAGACGTTAAAGCGCTTCTTCGTATTGCTAGTGTTTGGAATATTCCTGTAGCAACGAACCGAGCCACCGCTAAGTTCCTGTTTAACTCCCCTCTTCTTGAGCAAGAAGTAGACATCGAAGTGCCGGATTACGAAGCCTATCTTGCTGAGCGCATGTAAGCTTTGATGCTAACCAAATAAAGCAAAGGCGATACCAAGTATCGCCTTTACTGTTTTTAACATTCTAAACGTTGCATTTAACGAGAAGTCACGATGGGATAGTCACCATTAACGAGCTCTTGAACGAATGCAGATCCCGCACCAGTATGCGTAATCCAAACCTTCTCTTTCGCACGTGTAATCGCCACGTAAAATAGCCTGCGCTCTTCTGCGTAAGGGAATTTGTCTTTGGACTCCGTCAACGCACCATCAATGTGAATTTGCTTCTTCTTAGCGGGGAATTGCCCCTCATCCACAGAAAGAATAATCACAAAGTCAGCTTCGCGTCCTTTACTCGCATGGCAAGTCATAAAGCGAATATCGAGATTAGGGAAACGTCGCAACCAATCGTCGAACAAATCGGGCTTATGATAATGGTTACGTCCTAGCAATAAAACTGACTTGGTTTGCTTGGCTTGTTGATTCAAGTGGTCCAAGATCTTTTCCACTTGATTGCTCTGCGCGGTATGTACGCTCTTCTGCTTGCGTTGTTTGTGGCTGTTTAGTGTTTTCGGCAACTGCGATGGGTTTTGCTGCACGAATGTATTCGCTACATCACCAATCTGATTGTTGAAACGATAAGTTGTATCTAAGTGATGAACGGTTGAGTGAGCAAAGCGTTCTTTAAAACCAGTGATAAGATCGACATCCGCTCCTGCAAACTGATAGATCGCTTGCCAATCGTCGCCAACAGCAAATAACGTGGCACCTGCTTGTTTCTGAGTGGATTCACACAGTGCTTCAATCAATGCCAGACGATCTGGAGAGATATCTTGATACTCATCGACCATAATAAAGCGCCATGGCGAGACAAACTTCCCTTTATTCACATAATCTGTCGCACGACTGATCATGGTTGGGAAATCCACTTGGTTGCTTTCTTTAAGCATTTTCTGCCACGCTGTAAAACATGGCCAGCATAAGGCGAGTTCACTATTTAAACGCGTATAGTCTTGGTGGTTTACGAGCTTTTCTTGTACTTGCTTTTTGGTCAAGCCCACCGCCGCTAAATGAGACAGCTGCGAATCTAGCCAAGCGATCAGTTTTGGATTTTCTGAATGGCTTCCTAACTCATCATCCCCTTTTAGGTACGCAATCGGCCATTTGTCTAAATGTTTTTGCCAACGTTTAAAGTTGGTGGGTGTCATCCAATGTTTTTTCAACCAGTCTACACACCATGCTGTTCGTTGATTTTCGTCCAACGCTAAAGGACTAATTTCGACAGGTTGCTGTTCGACTTGTTTAAGAATATACAAGCCCAACTGATGGAATGTGTTGACGCGCACACCGTCTGCCGCCATGCCCACTTTATCTACTAAGCGTTCTTTCATTTCAGTCGCCGCATCACGACCGAACGCTAACATGAGAAGCTCTTCTGCTTGAGCTTGATGGCTTTGCAACAAATAGGCAACTCGTGCGGTTAAAACGCTGGTTTTGCCCGAGCCGGCCCCAGCAAGAACTAAGTTGTGGTCGTCGTTGAGCAATACCGCATATTGCTGGGATAAATTCAAAGGAGAGGATTCAATTTGATTAAACAGCACTTCCCAATTTGGACGTTCTGCTTCTAGCCAATCGCGATTACGCTCACCAAGCGCCTCAGAGGTATCAATGAGCCAAGGCTCTATTTGCGACATACGATTCGGCATTCGCATTTTGGCTTCTTCTAGGGTGGTTTTCATCTCGCTTAACTCTTGGTTAAGGCTTTCAACCCAGGAGACCACTTGAGAATGCGATAAGTAAGCAGGCAAGTGCTTTAGTTTGTAAAGCTCTTCTTCCCACTTAGGTAGATACTCAGCCAGTTTTCGGCACTGAGTGTTGTGCCACTCTTGATATTGACGAACGGCCTCAAGCGCAAACTTTCGGCATTGCGGCCACGGTAAACCTTGGACTAGCCAGCTTTGTTGTTTGCCTTCGTGTTCATGAGCAAAAAACTGTAAAGAGCTCCATAATAACCCACGCTTTACGCTAACTTTGCCATTCCAGATCGTAAAAGGAATATGTTCTTCACTGCCTATCGAGCTTAATAAAACACTGTTCTCTTTTATTTCGACGTGATGGTACTCATTTTGAATAAAAAACTGTGCTTTGCTAGTGGCAGTAAGCTGCATGAAACGTGCGCCTTTTAGTTTAGAAGTTGTCGATTTATATCATTTTAAGGCGCTAAATTGTAGCAACGGCGAGCTCCTAAGTAAGCTTCTTCTTCTATTCTTTAATAAAATTCACATTACTGTCGATTTAATAACCTAAAGCTGAGGTTATTTGAAGCTGGCTTTACAATCCTCAATACATGACCTGGCAGCTTTAATATAAGTCAATGACATCCCTGCTGATTTTATCAGCAACCACGAATTTTTCTTAAAGTAAATCATAAACGCGCTATAGTGGGTCTGGTAGTATTCCCCCTGTTCTTCATCGGAAACATAAGGCGCATTGTGCAAGCAACTTCTAAATTTCGGCTATATTGGGCAAACAAGACGATAAATTACAGCGTTCTTATCCTCATTACCTTACTGGGTGTGGTTATCCCAACTTGGTACTTCGAGCAAAACACGCTGATAACGCCATTAATATTAGGCGTTATTGCTGCTGCTTTGGCTGAAAGTGATGACAGTTTCACTGGACGCATCAAGGCTCTGATTCTCACCTTTCTCTGTTTTGCGCTTGCTGCTTTTTCAATTGAAATCTTGTTCGATACCCCTTGGGCTTTTGCGTTGGGATTATTTATCTCAACCTTCGGCTTCATCATTCTTGGAGCGATAGGTCCTAAGTACGCGAGTATTGCTTTTGGTTCGTTGCTGATCGCTATTTATACTATGCTTGGCGCACATGAAAGCACCAACATTTGGTTTCAGCCACTACTGCTTTTGACTGGTGCCGCCTGGTATTACTTCATGTCCATGATTTGGCAGATATTTTGGCCTCTTCAACCGGTGCAACAAAGCTTAGCCAATGTGTTCTTCCAAATGGCGAATTATCTTGATGCGAAAGCCAAGCTTTTTCACCCTGTGACCAACTTGACGCCACAACCGCTGCGGATTGAAGCTGCAAAATGCAATGCTGCCACGGTTACGGCACTAAACGCTTGTAAAACCAAATTACTTAACCGATCGAAACGGGGTCACATTGATGGGCCTAGTGACCGATTTTTAAATATTTATTTCATCGCTCAAGACATTCACGAACGCGTCAGTTCTAGCCATTATCGCTATCAGGATTTAGCGACCGAATTTGAACGTTCTGATGTGCTGTTTCGTTTTAAATATCTTTTGGAGTCTCAAGCCCAAGCGTGTCGTGATATTGCACTAGCCATTCAGCTAGGAAATGAATACTCCCATACCGATCAATCTATTCTGGCATTAGCTGAAGTACAAAACTCTCTTGCTTATCTAGAAGAACAAAAGCAAGGGCACTGGAAACGTCTGCTGATGCAGTTAACATATTTATTCAATAACTTAGCGACGGTAGAAAAACAACTTAATAACATTAACAACCCAGATGTTGAAGGCCTCGAAGAAGATACCCTCGCCGATACCAACCCACACACGCTAAAAGCGATGTGGCAGCGTATATCAGCAAATTTACACAAAGATTCGATGCTGTTTCGGCATGCATTACGTATGTCAATTGCCTTAACGATTGGCTATGGAATCATTCAAATATTCAACATCGACCGAGGTTACTGGATACTCTTAACCACTTTATTCGTATGCCAACCGAACTACAGTGCCACTCGCCAAAAATTGACGGCGCGAGTAATAGGTACATTAGCTGGTTTGTTGATTGGTGTACCATTGCTGACTTTTTTCCCTTCTCAAGAAAGCCAGTTAGTATTTATCGTTATCTCTGGTGTGATGTTTTTCGCCTTCCGGATGAACAACTATGGGTACGCGACTGGTTTTATTACACTGCTCGTCCTCTTCTTATTTAATCAACTAGGTGAAGGTTACGCAGTTGTCCTTCCTCGACTAGCAGATACCCTCATCGGGTGTGTGCTTGCAGTAGGAGCTGTATTAGTTATTTTGCCCGACTGGCAGTCGAGAAGGCTTCACAAAGTTATGTCGGATGCGATAGAGGCGAACAAGCAGTATCTCGATCAGATCATTGGTCAGTATAGAATCGGCAAGAAAGACAATTTGAGTTACCGTATCGCTCGCCGCCAGGCCCACAATAATGATGCCTCACTCTCTTCTGCGATTAGTACGATGCTGGCGGAGCCTGGCAAATATCGCGCAGCTGTTGATGAAAGTTTTCGCTTCCTAACGTTAAATCACGCAATGTTGAACTATATTTCTGCATTAGGCGCGCACAGAACTCGCATCGAAGATGAGTCAATTCATAAACTCGTTTTAGATGCTCACCGTTGTATTCATCAGCATCTGGATGTACTTCATAAACAGCTTCACCAGCATTGTGAGGAGTGTGACCTATCTAATATTGATGATGCTGGACTCGAGCAACGCTTAAACGAATGGCGCGATGAAGACGACAGCTCTGCCCGCATGGTATTGCAGCAACTTCATCTTATCTATCGCATGCTCCCAGAGCTTCATTCACTTGCTAGTAAGTTTGCCGTCAGGGTAAGTTAGTAACATTCAAACCATATGTAAGAGGGAAGCGCTATATCGCTTCCCTTTTTCTTTTTACGCTTCCATCTACCCCAAAGTGGGTAATTATGTACCTTCTTAGGAAAAATCTGACGTATCACTTAACACACCTTGACAATATTCGGACAAAAAGCAATCGATCAAATTCTAATCTATTTTGGTTGAATAAATATGTTGTATCCAAAGGATGAAGAATTTCGGGCAACGACGGATAAACCGAATCACGACGAAGGTATTGAGATGAACGCACAACAATTTAATGAACTTAAACAAAAGCTCAGTGATTTAACGGCAAGTCAGTTAAAGTCATTACAAGGTGAGATCAGCGTGAAACTAAATAAAGCGCAAAAACCGGTTCTATCTGGTGAAGAAAGAGAAATGCTTGCCAAACTGTTTGCCTAATCAAGTCATTGATATAAAACACTTGAACGTTTTATAAACTCCACCTATGCTCTCACTATCATAATGTTGGGAGTAGTGATATGCCTGTATCGGGAATTCAATCTGGATACCACATCGTTCAGATGTCACAACAAATGGCCGAGAAAGCTGCACATGGCATTAGCAATAATGTAAGTAAGGTAAAAGAAGAGCTTTCTGATCACAACATCGATTTAGCTGCGGTTGCGGATGTCGCAATAACAGCCTCAACACCTAGCCTTCCCTCTCAAAAAGTTGAATCTCTCATCAACCTCGCACAAGCCGCTGGTTATAGCCGAGTTGGCGCGTCTGTCATAGAGAAAAACAATGAAATCATTGGCAGCTTGCTAGACATCCACGTTTAGGCGATTTAACGTCAAATTATCGCTATTTTAATTTCCAACTATCACTATAACGTCGTAACAAGATAACCCCTTTGCTTCGCACTTTATTTCTATTTCGATTCAAATACTCCTGTTTAAAATCAAGCTTTCCCGAAAAAAATGGGCGGCTTATCAGAGCCGCCCATTTTTGTGTTGTATACAGGTTTATCCGTTATCAATAACACCGTTGTTGAGCAATGACTCTACAATCTCGTTGGAGCTAAGACCGTTGAAGTCGATTGAAGTACCTAAGTTTTCCACGACAATAGTCTGTTGAACATTTGCATCCGTCGTAATGTTCAGAGAAACACTTTCCGTCGATGCATCGTAGTCTGCCGAAATGTGACCAAGCAGATCATCCATGTCGATCATTGAGTTATTGAGATCAGAGATAACTTCACGTAAATCGATACTGTCTTCGTTAACAGTGAAGTCAGTAATGGTATCCACTGCCCCTTCATCAACGGAATCTACCGTCCACTTGAAGATATCGCTGCCGTCTCCACCCGTTAAGATATCTGAGCCTAAGCCACCGATAAGCACGTCATCACCATCACCACCCAGAATAACGTCGTCACCGTCTCCACCAATCAAGTTGGTACCTGTGTCTCCGCTGACTAAATAGCTGTCGTCCACTGCGGTTGACTGGTCAATATCGTCGCTATCACTACTCACATCCAAACTAATTTGGACAGGTGAAGACTGCGCTTCATCGCCATTAGATTCCGTTGATATCGCCGTAAGCGAAATATCGTAAGAACCGACATCAATACCACTGTTAGTATCTGTTGCGACAATTTCTAGCGTATCAATTTCATCGCTTGGTACTGTCCAAGTGGTACCATCGAAGCTAATGCCTGATGGAGAAACGCCACTTGTTACCTCAGCACTAGCTGGTACGCCCGTTAGCTCCAAAGACAGCACCTCGTCAATATCAGTAAGCGCCGCCATGATTCCGACAATCGCTAAACCTTGACTGCTCGCGGTTTGGCTAGCCGCAATTTGACGAATGTAATTAAACTGAGGATTGATACTCAATGTAGGTGCATCAGCTACAGGTGTCACATTGATAGTGAAGTCTTGATTCGCTTCCAATGCGGTACCCGATGCATTTTCGAAGTACACGCCGTTGTCTTCGACTTTCACCGATAAAGTGATTGAAGCTGCGTTGACATCTCCTGCATCCACAAATACACCCTCAGAAGCGTCTGTTGCTCCAAGAACGGAGTTAATATTATCTGGTGTGCCCATTAGGGTGATTTCACCAGCCATCCCCGCCCCAACAGTCACACCACTACCTGCTGGCGGCTCGACACGAAGGTCGCCCTCGGTAACTGTAAGAGTCACGGTCATGCTTTCATTTGCTTGTGCGCCCGCAAAGTCGACGTCACTCACACTAATACCCGTTACTTTCTGGCCATCAGCTTCATTGATCGTATCCGTTACCGACGTTGCAGTGATTTCAGGTGCGTCATTGGTAGCTTCAACATTCAACACTGCTGTGCCCGCGATTGTAATTGGGTCTGGAGCGCCGTTAGTGGTTCCGTCATCTGTGATTTCATAAGTGAAATTAACGTCACCAAAGAAATCTGCTGCGGGTTCAAACGTCCACTCTGTCGCACTCACTTGAGTCAGCGTGCCGGAAGCTGGATCCACTAACACAACATTATCGACGGTCAAGTTGTCTGACTCAGGATCACTTGCGTTGCTCAGCAACTCAGTAGCCGTAATAGTTACCGAACCACCATCTTCTTCCGTACTACTCAACGTTACCTCTGATGTTACCGGTGCATCGTTCACCTCAGTGACTTCGAAGGTCGCCGTTCCTGACACCGTTTGAGGATCAGAAACACCGTTCGTTGTACCGTTGTCGGTAATGTCGTAGGTCAGATCGACCTTGCCGTTGTAGCCAGGCGCAGGAGTAAATGACCATGTACCTGTTACGTTGTCGAAATCCAATGTGCCGCTGCTTGGATCAACCAACTGGACATTGCTCACCATCAAGGTGTCGTTTTCAATATCAGACGCATTCGCCAACAAATCAGCTTGGGTAATATCAACCGCCGTACTGTCTTCTGCGATATCAGAAAGTGTCACTTCAGACGTCGTTGGAGCATCATTGACTTCCGTTACGTTGAACGATGCGCTGCCGTTAACCGATTTAGGATCGGATGCACCACTTGTCGTGCCATCATCTGTAATGGTGTACGTGATTTCAACTGGACCGTTGTAATCTGGTGCTGGGGTAAATTCCCACTCTCCCGTACCACTGTTGAAAGTAATGCTACCCGAATTCGGATCCGTTAACTGAACATTGCTGACCGTGAGGTTATCGTTCTCTACGTCTGTCGCATTCGCAATAAGATCCGCTTCAGAGATGGAGAACACACCACTATCTTCTTCAATATCCGGTAGCGTCACTGGCGTAGTTTCTGGGGTATCATTCACCGCTGTCACTTCAATATTGAAGCTGCTGCTGTTGGTATTTAGGGTGTCATCTACCCCACCAATTACGATACCTTCATTACCTTGGTCATCGACTGTCACGTCCACCTGAACGTCACCAAAGAAGTTCAGGTCTGGATTAAACTCAATCAGACCGTCTGCAATGGCATTGTTTAGATCGGCCACTGTACCTTTCAGTTCAACGGAGTCCGTACCATCACCGCTCACGGTTAGGTTGTAAGTAGCGATGAGCGTTGGATTAAGCTCCAAGATACCGCTGTCGACGTTCACATTGAGTACATATTCAGCATTCGGATCATCGAGTACGGCATCAATATCGGTAATGCTGAAACCATCAAGCAGCATTGGCGTATCTTCTGGTGTTTCCACATCCACGGTATTGACGAACTCTGGACGATCGTTCACTGCTTCAACATCAACAGTGACATCAAACTCCTCTGCGGAGCCCAAGCTTTGACTGCCATCGAGCCCAGTATCAACGGCTTGCACTTTGAAATGCAGCGAACCATCCCATGAGTTATCGTTGCGATCCCCAGAATTAAACACCACTTGATCCAAGTCTTGAGCATTGATTTCTAAGACAAAAATGCCGCCGCTTTGGTCAGTAAACACTGTCCCATCAGGTAATGAAACACTCGCCCCATCAGGGACATTGGAGACCTCAACTCTCAGCGTCTCTGGATCATTTTCCTGGTAGTTTGCACCATCTCCGATGGACTCTTTGTTATCAACCACTAACGCATTTACATTAATAACAATGTCTTCGCCCTCATTACCTGCAGCCGAAGTATCGGGATTCACATCAACATCATCACCAATAGGATTGACAATAAGCGTAAAGTTGTTGTTTCGTTCCGTTGGAACTTGTAGCAACTCCTCTTGAATGAAGACCGTAATACCTATCTCAGCCTCGCCACTAAAGTGTTTTGGCGGTTTAATTTGGATGTCACTCAGGTCAATGGACGTCTGAGTGAGATCTTTTAGTTGAATACTCCATTCGCCCCCACCGTTGTTCTTAACAACATAATCAGAGGAATTGGATTTAACGATAAAGTCATCAGGAAGCCCCGTTAACTTGAGTGAAACGAAACTCTCAGAACCGTCATTATCGTTCAGGCTGATCGAAACACCAGAGCCCGATTGATTCAGCGAAATTAAAGTATCTTCGTCACCAATCACCGTGATTGGCTGCGTCGGATCGGCACCTGTAATGGTAATGTCATCAACGACTGGCGTAACTTCAAATGTGACATCGTCAGTGAAGGTTCTCACATCTATATTATCGCCAGAGTTATTCAAGATAGACTGATCAAACACAGCTTCATCAGTAATTTCTCCCTCGATATTAATCTTGACGGTATTTTGGCCACCACCTACGGGGTAATTTTCTTTTGGCTTAAACAGAACATTGTCAAGCGCACCAGCTAAAATCTCAGCTTCATTAAACTCAATACTGGTTCCTAAGCTGTTACCATTGGCATCAACAAACTCACCTAATGTTGTGTCATCAAGCTCTAACTTGATGTTCGTTAGTGTTTCTCGACCACCTTGAGTGTTGTTAAATTGATCGGCAAAATCAACACTCAAGTTAAGTTGGATTAAGCCATCTTCGTAACCAACACCATCCGCCGTGGGAACGTCGTTATTTAGATCAGTCACAGGTTGTTTGTTTGCATCCAAGCCGAAAGTACCGACGATATCTACTCTTACATTTGGTGTGACATCGCTATCCAACGGCTGATCCCCGGCTGAACTCGGAACGTCTGCAACCGGTAAAACCTGAACTGGAAACTGGACATTATTTTCTTTTTCATCACCGGACTCAGTGTCTTTAGTGACAAACCGAATTGGCAATTCGAAATCACCTGCGTAATCTTCTGCCAAGTGCATCGTCAAACCATCAAGGCCAGTAATATTTCCACTTGCATCGATATGGGCTTGGAACACGTATTTACCATTGACAAAATCAACATCCGTCCCCGTGATCACCAAACCAGGAGGAATGCCAGGAGCTGTCGGGTCGACGATAATAGTTAAGACATCTTCCACACCATCTGCATTAATCGCATCGACTTTCGACGTCAACTGAGCACCAAGGTTAATAGAATTGTCTTCCAACGCTTGAATTTGGACATCATCAGCCACCTGAATCTCTGCCGCTACACTCATTTTCGGTGTGAGGACGGTTGGAAACTCTAGTGTCACATCCGTTTGACGCACGACCGTCGCATCTTTTTCGTTGCCCAAATCTTCGCCCAAATCATTCACTTCTGCGTAAATGGTTAAGCCAATTTGAGAGAGACCACCGTTATCGCCATCGTC
>NZ_JADDYG010000861.1:57460-63879 GCF_015163535.1 Vibrio sp. OPT46
ATAACCAATTGGTTGAGGATCTCAGGGTCCACATTGTGAAATTGAACAACAAGTTGAGTCACCACTTCATCTGAAGACGCATCAAACTCTTGGTATTTAATGATATGAGCACCAGATTCGCCCCCCATAGAAGTGTTGATCGTAAAGTCAATGTTACCTTGATCGTCTGACTTCACGATATCGGTAGCACCACCACCACTTTCAGTGACAAGCAGACGGGTTTGGTCATCTATTGCCCCCGTATTATCCTCTGGCTCAACGATTGGATTAACTTGGACATTCACCGTACCATTGATGGTTTTCTCAGCGATACCTTCACCGGGATTCGAAGCGTCAACATATTCATGGTCAATCTCTTTCACAGTGACGGTTGTGGTCAAGTCAAAGTCAGTACTTGAATCCTGCTCCAACTGAACTTGAACATAGCCACTTTGAGAGATTTTAGCGGAAAAATCTTGCTCTGATTCACCGGCTTGCGGTGAAAGCGTTAGTGTTCCAGAAACAAGCGTTTGTGCCACACCATCTACATAGACCGTGCTGCCTGGAGGAAATCCAGAGATGGTTACATCACTAAAGAATTCATCGGTATCAGGGCTTTGTACGAGCGTCGGTTTCCAATCGATGTCAAAGCGCGTATCTTCATCTCCCTCCGATCGAACAACGTAGTTATCTTGAGCGTCAATAACGGGTTCGACCTTGATCCTTACCTCTCTTTCAATCACACGACTATGACCATCATTCTCGGTAACAATGATCGTCCCTGTAATCGCAATGTTTTCAGTTGAAGAGGCTTCCGGAATAATTTGAATACCGGAATTAAAATTCAGCCCAGTGATGTTTGCTTCGTAAATCGGTTGACCGTTACCATCATAGCCAACAAAGGTGAGGTCAACGCTTGAACCGTCTGAATCTACGACACGAACACCGTCGGGGATGTTGGACAGGATAACAGTAATGGCTTCTGAATCATCCTGTGGTCTATCGGCAACTTCACCAGATACAACCGAGAAGTTAAGGTTTACAACACCATTCTCTTCGATAGTCGTCTCTATCCCGGCCACATCTCCGTCTACGAATCGGTTCCAAACGTTCCCCGCGTCAATTAATACCGTGTCTGGTATGTCAGCAACACCTTTTACACCAACGATGACGGTCTTACTGCCCAGTGACAACACATCTTCTGTCGTACCGGTAGACAATGATGCTGTGTCTTTCACAATGCCTTCGACATTGAAAGTAAAGTCATCATTGCTGTGCAACGGAGGAAGAACTTCGACGTTCGCTAATTCAGACTCTGGCACTTCGTAATAAAGTACATTGCCGCCTGAATCGGTCACTTCTACTATCTGACTTGGGTTTGCTGAGTCCAGCCACACCAAAGTAACCCCATCAATTGAGAAGTTAGAAATGCGCACAAATAACGCTTCAGAACCATCTAAGTCCGCTGATGGTTTCATGGTGATCACTTCACTTAATTGGAGTGGATCGTGATCAGTGACAGGGTCTACCGTATTTTGAGTTCGAGCATTATCCTCAAACACATTAATTCGGTTTACAGTAAAACTACCTTTATCCGCAACTGGGTTTACATCAATAATGATGGTTTCGGTTTCTGAGCGAGCGGTATCTTTCCCAAGCAGTGGATTGTTGTTTTCCGTCGTAATAGCGGTGACATCAATTCTGATTTCGCCCGAGAAGTTATCTATCGGATCAACTTGAACTTCATCAATTCGGCTTGCATCCACCAGATAAACACCACCGGATTTTGGTATCGCACTACCATCTGAATAGACTAACTCTGCGTTACCTTCTCCTTGTGTAAAGACAAGCTCGTACACAATGCCTTCTGGGTTACTAGTGTCTTGGGTTTCAGCCGTGATGTTAAGGGCGACATTGTTTCCATCTTCATCAACCGAGTAGTTAAATTCGCTGCTTGCCGTCCACGTTGCAATATCTGCGACGGCAGCAACTTCAATGTCTAAACGACCATTAATCGTATGATCTGGCGTACCATTGTTAAGAATTTCCACGCGGATACGAGGATCGATACCAGAAGCATCGGTTGATGTATGACGATCTGGTACGAAGTACAAGTTATCTAACGAGACAAGCTCACCATTGAATGACTGCTCAACATTTGATGCGTCGAGAACAACCGTATTGCCCACAGATGTTAATTCAATGTAGTTGCCACTGCCGTCTCTGTAGTAGAACGTACCGTTGTGAGTATCAGCATCTCGAATAGTGATGTCACCTAAGCTCTCGTTACGGTCGATATCGTGTAAATTGATAACCAAGTCGACTTTCGCAGGGCTAACATCCAGCGTCGACAAGTTGTCCTGAGTATTTGCAGAGTCAACGCCCACAACGACACCATCACGCCCTTGGTCTTCGAACGCAGTAACGGTAGACGTGTCAATTTGCGCATTGCGGTCTCTTATCGAGATATCCACATCGGCATCTGCGATATCGCCATCACCATCGGTTGCAACAACGTTGATGGTGAAATCAATCGAGTCGGTTTCTGTATGGTCAAGATCGTCATTTGGACGGAAAGACACGCGGCCATCGGTTCGAACAATCAAACGACCGATTTCAGTGTCCACTCCGTCAAGAACCTTGTGAACGAACACAACTTGGTTGCTGCCGTTCAAATCAACAGAGTCCGAGTCAACACCGTTTTGCTTGAAGTAAATACCCGAATCATCAGCCGAGAATGACGTCACTTGTGCGCCGTCAGCACCAAGATCATCATCACCCTCTACAGGGTCTCGGAATAAGCGAACCGTACGGTTACCTTGTCCCTCAATACGTGAAATAGACGCATCGTGCAGGGTTGGAACATCATCGGTAATCGTCACTGGTAAGTTAATGCCGGCCGTATCGCCATCGACATCGGTCGCGAAGACTGGAAGATCAAGTATGAGTGTATCTTCGCCTTGGGTTGAGTGGTCTAGTGCCCCCTCAAGCGTAAACTTGTAAGAGCCGTCAGCGTTCAAAACTAGCGTGAACACTGAGTTACCATCCGGTGTTTGACCTTGATAAGTAAAATTATTGTTGCTGACCGCGGTTTGAACTAACGTTACCGCGAGACCACCTGAAGTGACTCCTGGGATCGGGTTAGAAGTTAGATCCAACTGGTAAGAGACAACTGTATCTGCCCCTTCTACCGTATCGAAATTGCCTGTTGCTTCTAGGCTGTCTTTGTTGGTTGCCTGAGAGCCATTAGCGAGATCATCCTCGTCAACAGCCAAAGCATCTGCTGATGTAATTTCAGGAATGTCATCAACAATGGTGATTGGAAGGTTCAGTGATGATGACGTATCACCATCAAAATCTGTCACTGTAATTGGGATATCAATGACAAGGTTGTTTTCACCTTGAACAGCATCATGGTCGATTGGTCCCAATAGTTCAAATTGGTAACTGTCGTTATTCGCATCAAGAGACAACGTGAAGATCTTAGTTGATGTACCAGTGATGACCGCTTCGTAACTGGTTACACCACCAACCGAGCTCACCACATTCAACTCGATGCTGTTGCCGTTCGAAGTTAAGCCAGACACAACGGCATTGAGGTCAGAAACTTGGTAGCTGACAATCTTGTCTGCACCAGCAACGACCTCAAATCCGCCGTTCAATACCGTTGAATCACTACTTGTCGTGTCAGAGCCACCGGAAAGATCATCTTCATCAACGGTTTGTTGGCTAGAGTCTGTCACTTTCACAATAGCTGGAACATCGTCCACCACGGTGATCGGCAAGGTGATGTTATTGGACACATCGCCGTCAAAATCGGTCGCGTTGACTGGGAAGTTGATGACTAACGAGTTTTCATCGTTACCCGCAGGATGATCAAGTGCACCCAACAGTTCAAATTCATAACTGTCTGCTGAACCATTTAGCGTCAGTTTAAAGACGGTGTCCGTCGTACCTTGTACATAAGCTCGGTACTCAATCACACCATTTGAATTTGAAAACTCAACCAACTCAAGCGGTTGACCACCTGAGGTAAGTCCAGAAACAGGCGACGTTAAGCTATCCAACTGGAAGCTAACGATAGAGTCGGCACCATCAGTAACGTCAAAGTTGCCACCAATGATATTGGATTCTGGCGTGTCGTCCGAACCTTGGCTCGGAATATCATCCTCATCCACAGACAAGGTACTACCAGAGCTAATAGCATCAATGGTTGGCTTGTCATCTACGATGGTCACTGGCAAGGTCGCAGTGATGATATCGTTGTCGCCATCCGTGATCTTCACAGGTAGATTCAACAAAATCTCATCAGAGTTAACCGCGTGATCTAACTGACCAGATAACTCAAAGTCGTATTTACCATCTTGATGAAGTGTCAACGTGAAGACCGTCACTCCACCCGGAGTTTGTCCCACGTAAACACGCGCGTCAGCAGTTGAAGCACCAACGTCTTGAGAAAGTGTTACCTCTTCTCCACCCGATTTCAGATTCGGGATAGGATTTGAGCTCAGATCCAATTCGAAAGCATCAATACCATCTGCGCTAGTGACTTCGAACTCACCTGATACCGTTAATGGCTCTTTCGTTCCATCAGAACCAAGAGGTAAGTCATCTTCGTCGACACGTAGACTTTCAATATTGGTAACAACTGGAACATCATCCACAACGGTAATTGGCAATGTGAAGGCTGGTGAAGTATCACCATCATTATCTGTCGCCGTCACAGGGAGGTTAATAACAATCTCGTTTTGCTGATTACCATCGGGATGATCAAGCGGCTTCTGTAAATCGAACTCATAGGAGTTGTTCGTTGCATCCAGCGTCAGTTCGAAAACCACTTCAGCAGGATTGCCAGCAACACCTTGGTATACGTTCACGCCATTTGCGCTAGAAGACAGAACTAAGGTGATAGCTTCACCATCTGAAGTCAGTGACGCAACAGGCGTGGTCAGGTCACTCAGCTGAATAGAAGCAACTTGGTCAGCACCTTCGGTGATATCAAAAGTACCTGAAATAACAGTATCTTCTGCACTTGCAGCATCCGTACCTGCTGGTAGGTCATCTTCATCAACGGTTTGTTCGCTGCCTGCTAGCAAACCATCAATGGTCGGAACATCATCCACAACCGTAATTGGTAAGGTGATGTTGTTCGACACGTCTCCATCAAAGTCAGTCGCGTTTATCGGTAAATTGATGACCAGTTCATTTTGGCCATCAGCATTTGGATGATCGAGAGGAGCAAGCAAATCGAACGTGTAGCTGTCATCAGAGGCATCAAGGGTCACACGGAATACTGGTGTCGTCGTGCCATCAATACGAGCTTCGTAAACTGAAACGCCACCTGCGTTTGATACTTCAACCATAACCAGAGATTGACCACCAGAGGTCAGGCCTTGTACTGGCGTCGTCAGGTCAGAAACGCTGTACTCCAAAATGCCATCAGAACCATCAGTCGCGATGAAGTTACCTGCAATGCTGTTCGACTGCGTACCATCAGATCCGACTGTTGGGATATCGTCCTCGTCAACCGTTTGCACACTTGTTGCTTCGATGCCACCAAGTGTCGGTTTGTCATCAACGATCTTGACAGGAATTGTCTCAGCAGACGTGTCGCCATCAAAGTCGGTTGCGATGATTGGGAAGTTCAGTGTCAGCTCGTCACTATCTACCGCGTGGTCGATTGGACCTTCTAGCGTGAAGTTATAAGAGCCATCGGTATTCACTGTCAGCGTAAAGACCGCTTCAGTCCCCGCTGCCGCTTCGTAAGTAAAGCTACCATCGCCGTTTGCGGTTTCCGTCAGTGTGACTGCCACGCCTTGTGATGTGAGTCCAGCTACTGGTGTTGCAGAAGCATCGAGCTGATAGCTCACCACTCGGTCCGAGCCTTGTGTGGTGGTGAAGTTGCCATCGATTGAAATCGGGTCAGTTTGGTCTGAGCCAATCGTACCTAAATCATCCTCATCAACGGTAATCGCATCAACATTGGTAATAGTTGGCTTATCGTCAACGATGGTGACTGGGAGCGTTTCTGTGGTGGTATCACCATCAAAATCCGTCGCGATGATTGGGAAGTTCAGTGTCAGTTCATCACTGTCTACCGCATGGTCGATTGGACCTTGCAACGTGAAGTTGTATGAGCCATCCGTATTAACGGTCAGCGTAAATACTGCTTCAGTTCCTGCTGTCGCTTCATAAGTGTAGCTACCGTCGCCGTTTGCGGTTTCAGTCAGCGTGACGGCCACACCTTGTGATGTTAGGCCATCAACTGGCGTTGCAGCAGCATCCAATTGGTAGCTTGCTACCCCATCAGAACCTTGCGTTGTAGTGAAGTTGCCGTCGAATGAAATTGGATCTGAGCCGTCGGAGCCAATCGTCGCTAAGTCATCTTCATCCACGCGGATTGCGTCTACGTCAGTGATGGTTGGTTTATCATCAACGAT
>NZ_JADDYG010000861.1:63889-65837 GCF_015163535.1 Vibrio sp. OPT46
ACCATCAACTGGCGTTGCAGCAGCATCCAATTGGTAGCTTACTACCCCATCAGAGCCTTGCGTTGTAGTGAAGTTGCCATCGATCGAAATTGGATCTGAGCCGTCGGAGCCAATCGTCGCTAAGTCATCTTCATCCACGCGGATTGCGTCTACGTCAGTGATGGTTGGTTTATCATCAACGATGGTGACAGGTAACGTCTTCGATGAGGTGTCGCCATCAAAGTCTGTTGCGATAATCGGGAAGTCGATTTGCAGACTGTCGCTATTCACCGCATGGTCTAGTGGGCCCTGCAGAGTAAAGGTGTAGCTGCCATCTGGCTTCACCACCAATTCAAATACGGCATTGCCATCTGCTGTGGCAGTGTAAGTAAAGCTGCCATCACCATTTGTTGTCTCAGCAAGTACGACAGGCTCACCATGAGAGGTTAACCCTGCTACTGGATCTGCTGTTGCATCAAGCTGGTATTTAACAACGCTGTCCGAGCCTTCAGTTGTGCTGAAAGAACCCGACATGAACGCATTATCGTTTTGGTCTGAGCCAATTGAAGCGAGATCATCTTCATCCACTGTCAGTGGAACAACGTTATCGATGGTTGGAACGTCATCAGTAATCGTGACTGGAATGGTCGCGGTCGTCGTATCGCCATCAAAGTCTGTTGCAATGATTGGGAAGTTCAGAACTAATTCATCGCTGTTTAACGCATGATCAACCGGACCTTCTAGACGGAAGTTATATGTGCCGTCTGCATTCACCTTCATGGTGAAGACCGGATTGCCATCCGCGGTAGCTACGTAAGTAAAGCTGCCATCAGCATTCGCAGTCTCTACCAAAGTAACAGGCTCGCCTTGGGAGGTTAGCCCCGAAACAGAATCAGCCGTTGAATCAAGTTGGTAGCTCACCACACGGTCTGAACCTTGAGTAGTCGTAAACGCGCCTTCAACAAACACAGCGTCAGTTTGGTCTGAGCCAATGCCTGATAAATCATCTTCGTCTACAGCCAGAGGCACGACATTATCAATGATTGGTGCATCATCCGTAATCGTGACTGGAATGGTTGCCGAAGTCGTATCACCATCAAAATCGGTGGCAATAATTGGGAAATCAATCGTCAGGCTGTCACTGTTAGCTGCATGATCAATCGGGCCTTGCAGCGTAAAATCGTAAGTGCCATCTGTTGCTACGTTTAACGTGAATACCGGATTGCCGTCTGCGGTCGCCACATAAGTAAAGCTGCCATCACCGTTGGCGGTTTCCACCAAGATAATCGCCTCACCTTGAGAGGTCAGCCCCGCAACAGGATCAGCAGTTGAATCCAGTTGATAGCTCACCACTCGGTCAGAGCCTTGAGTGGTGGTAAACGCACCTTCAACGAACAGATCGCCGCCAGGGTCGGAACCCACACCGCTAAGGTCATCTTCATCGACACTTAACGCATCCACCGCTGTGATGGTCGGTACATCATCAACAATTGTGACTGGAATGGTTTCAGTAACGGTGTCGCCATCGAAGTCGGTTGCGATAATTGGGAAGTTAAGCGTCAACTCATCACTATCAATCGCGTGATCAATTGGTCCTTCAAGTGTGAAGTTATAAGAGCCATCAGTATTCACTGTCAGCGTAAAGACCGCTTCAGAGCCCGCTGTTGCTTCGTAGGTAAAACTGCCATCCCCATTTGCAGTTTCTGTTAGCGTGACCGCCACACCTTGCGAGGTTAAACCGTCAACTGGTGCTGATGTGCCATCGAGTTGGTAGCTCACCACTCGGTCTGAACCTTGCGTGGTGGTGAAGTTACCATCAATAGAAATTGGATCACTTTGGTCTGAACCGATTGACGCTAGATCATCTTCATCAACCGTGATGGCATCCACGTCCGTAATAACTGGCTTATCGTCCACAATTGTCACTGGGATAGTGGCATTTGTGGTATCGCCATCAAAGTCTGTTGCG
>NZ_JADDYG010000862.1:0-251 GCF_015163535.1 Vibrio sp. OPT46
CTGTATGGGTTTTGTCAGTTAATTGGCATCCAATTTGATTTGGTCTACTGCTTACTATTTGGTGCTCTAATATCGCCAACTGACCCAATCGCTGTATTGGCTATTGTGAAAAAACTAGATGCTCCTAAACGTATCTCCACTCAGATTGAAGGAGAATCGCTCTTCAATGATGGCTTCGGTTTGGTTATCTTCGTCACTCTATTTACGATTGCATTTGGCACTGAGGCACCAACTGTAGGTAGTGTCACCTT
>NZ_JADDYG010000863.1:0-214 GCF_015163535.1 Vibrio sp. OPT46
TTGAGATATTAAGGCAGGTTGAGGTAAGTTCGTGGACAGGTAAACCATCTTTGCATTCTAACATAAGTACTGAAATAGAAGCTGTTGACAGGGCTGAAGCAACTCCACCAGCAGTTGTTAAAGCCAAGCTTGGTAATATAGTTAATGAGTTCACTATAGATACATCTGTGAATAATGAAATTCTCAATAAGCTTTCTGGACCAGTAAAAGACAA
>NZ_JADDYG010000864.1:0-1076 GCF_015163535.1 Vibrio sp. OPT46
GTGGAGTGCTTGCTTGACTGAATATCTAAGGCAAGAACTTCTATTTTATGTGAGTCAGGGTAGTAGGTTTTTGCTTTATCAAGTATGGACTCAATTTCATCATAATTCGGGTAGTTGTTGGCATCAGAATTCAAAACCTGATCAATTTCAGATTCAAACTCGCTGAGAATATAGGTCTTGTGTAAGCGTAATAAGCCAGCCTTAACGACTGGATGTAAGCTTTTTTCACTATCAATCAGTGCCAAACTTTTTTCTGCTGGCGTATCAAGCTGCCACTCTTGTCCGGCAATTTGATCATTTTGCTTGCTAATAACGGTTTCCAAATTGGCGATGGTTTCTTGTTGCTGCTGATAACCAAATACAATGCCGCTAACTAATAATATACTCGCTGCCGCGCCGCTAGCGATAGGCCAATAGCGCATATTCAATTTGCGTTTCAACTGCTCAGGGGTCAGCTCGTTCGGAATGATGCCAGTTGAAAATACGCTTGAAAATATTGGCCACTTAGATGCAGGCATGTTAGTTGGTTTAGAGACCTTGATCTTCTTTTTGAGAGCTTCATTAACTGGAGTTCTTGCGTAAGGGTGTTTGCAACTCAATAGCTCGTAAGCAATACAAAATAGAGCAAACATATCGTCGCTTAAGTTCGGTTCCTTACCGGATAACAGGTTGAGTGATGCATAGTTGGGAGTATAACCAAGCGTTTCAACATTTTCGGATTTACGTTTAGCCGCATATTGATCCTGCTTTAATTGATGAGTTTTAGATACACCAAAATCAAGCAACTTAACGTTACCCTCAGACGTTAAAATCACATTAGCGGGCTTTAGGTCGGCGTGCACTACACCAAGAGAGTGAGCATATGAGAGTGCATCGAGTACCTGATTTAGGATTGATAAAGTTGCATTAAACTTCAGCCCATGGGGCCTAGAACGCTGTATTAAACTCTCTAATGTTTCTCCGTTAATATACTCCATAACTAAAAAGTATATTTCGCCATCAACACCAAAATCAAAAACCCTAATGATATTAGGGTGGCTTAACCTTTGAGTTTGTTGAGCTTCACGTATTAACAT
>NZ_JADDYG010000865.1:0-283 GCF_015163535.1 Vibrio sp. OPT46
ATGAAGAGCTTAGGCTATTCTATGTGGCCACCACTCGTGCAGAAAAGGATCTAATTTACTCATATGCACAAAGGCGCTTAGTTCACGGTGAGTTCAAGGCACGGAAACCTCTACAATTTCTATGCGCTCTTCCAGTAGACCTTCTTTACTGGGAGTCTTCAATATCACCCAAAGTAGCGTATGAGAAAAGTAATAAAGAAACCACTACAAAACGAACAGGAAATCCTATTCAAATGCTGGCTAGAGGACAGTTACCACACCCCAAGCTAACAGTAGAGGTAAA
>NZ_JADDYG010000866.1:0-478 GCF_015163535.1 Vibrio sp. OPT46
GCACTAATATCTAAAATCGATAATGGCTCAAAACGTTACAGTATTCAGAAAATACTAACCACTCAGATGCAAAGAAACACTTCGGACTACTCCACTCCGAGCTTTATCTTGCAACTGAAGAATAATCATGGAAAAGTGATTTACCGGAGTATGGTTCAAATTGACGATTCGATTTATAACTTAGATAGATTTAGTCGCTCACCCATTTCTCTATGGCGTGTTAACCACTCAATGACAATATCCCCTGATGAGCCAGTAGATATTGCCACAGAAAAGATTCTTTAAACTATACGAGTTTTGACGTTACTCGAGCTCATTCGGTCAGACAGAGATCGACGTTTAGGGAAAACAACTATCAAGAACAAAATCGGCACCGTTAAGCAAATTAGAGTACCGAACAAACGATACACATAAGTAGAAACCTCAACGTTCTCACCTTCTTTTCCTTGCACCTGAAGTTTGAATATTTTTTCCCCTA
>NZ_JADDYG010000096.1:0-494 GCF_015163535.1 Vibrio sp. OPT46
TAAAAAGCATTAGCGCTATAAATTTGAGTTTCAAAACTATCTCCTTGTGGTATGACCTCTTATGAATGATAAAAAGTAGGAGAGAAACTCTAAATTTGGAAAGCCTATTTGTGGCACATTATTTCATTCTGTGACTGCTCAATTGAAAAACAACACAAATGATTAACATCAATTAATGGTTCGGGCGAATGTTAGTTAATTCTAATTAAGTCAGGGGTTTATAAAAACGCCCCGCAATGCAGGGCGATTCAATCATTGTTATAGGGAGACTTCTTTTTCAAGCATTAAGGCGTTATAACGCGCAAAACCAGCCTCTAAATCAGCGATCAAGTCATTTACGTCTTCTAAGCCAATATGAATACGAACCAAAGTACCTTCAAAGTATGGGTGAGCTATGGTTCTCAGGCTGTTAAAGCTCTTAGGTTCGTTAGCTAGAATGAGGCTTTCATAACCGCCCCAAGAGTAACCCATACTGAAGTGTTTCATACCATCAA
>NZ_JADDYG010000867.1:0-7526 GCF_015163535.1 Vibrio sp. OPT46
GAACTGGGTCCTCGTGACAAAGTTTCTCAAGCTTTCTGGCACGAACAACAGAAAGGCAACACCATCAAACACCCACTGGGTGACGTGGTGCACCTAGATCTTCGCCATCTTGGTGAAGAGTACCTACAAGAGCGTCTACCGTTCATCTGTGAGCTAGCAAAAGCTTACGTAAACGTGGACCCTGCAAAAGAGCCAATTCCAATTCGTCCAACCGTTCACTACACCATGGGTGGTATTGAAACGGACGGCGGTTGTGAAACTCGCATTAAAGGCCTATTCGCGGTGGGTGAATGTGCGTCTGTTGGTCTTCACGGTGCAAACCGTCTAGGTTCTAACTCACTGGCTGAGTTCGTGGTATTTGGCCGCGTAGCGGGTGAAAATGCAGTGAAACGCGCAGCAGAATTCAAAGGTTGGAACGACGCGGCAATTGACGCGCAAGTCAAAGCCGTTGAAGAGCGCATCGCGAAACTGATGAACCAAGAAGGCGACGAAAACTGGGCAGAAATCCGCACAGAAATGGGCCACACCATGGAAGCTGGCTGTGGTATCTACCGCCAAGAAGATTTGATGCAAGCGACTATCGACAAAATCACTGAGTTGAAAGAACGCTACAAACGCATCAGCATCAAAGACAAAGGTAAAGTGTTCAACACAGACCTTCTATACGCAATCGAAGTGGGTTACGGCCTAGAAGTCGCAGAAGCGATGGTTCACTCTGCGATTCTACGTAAAGAATCGCGCGGCGCGCACCAGCGTCTAGACGACGGTTGTACAGAACGTGATGACGTGAACTTCCTAAAACACTCACTTGCTTTCTACAAGCCAGAGTCAGCACCAAGTATCGATTACAGCAATGTGACCATCACTAAGTCACAACCAAAAGCTCGTCTATACGGTGAAGCAGCAGAAAAAGCAGCGGCTGAAGAGAAGAACGCAGAGGAGCAAGCATAATGTCAGCAAATCGCATTCAAAAAGTAGACATCCTGCGTTACGACCCAGAAAAAGATGCAGAACCATACAAGCAAACATTCGAAGTCCCATTCGATGAAACCATGTCTGTACTTGACGCACTTGGTTACATCAAAGACCACCTAGACAAAGATCTGTCTTACCGTTGGTCTTGCCGTATGGCGATCTGTGGTTCTTGCGGCATCATGGTGAACAACGTACCGAAACTTGCTTGTAAGAGCTTCCTACGTGACTACCCAGACGGTGTGACTATCGAACCTCTAGCGAACTTCCCAATCGAGAAAGACTTGATTGTTGATATGACGCCATTCATCGAGCGCCTAGAAGCAATCAAACCATACATCATTGGTAACGATCGTAAACCAGAAGACGGTACGAACTTGCAAACGCCAGAACAGATGGCGAAATACAAGCAGTTCGCTGGCTGTATCAACTGTGGTCTGTGCTATGCCGCATGTCCTCAGTTTGGTCTTAACCCAGAGTTCATCGGTCCTGCTGCACTAACGCTAGCCCACCGCTACAACCTAGACAGCCGTGACAACGGTAAAGATGAGCGCATGAAGCTTATCAACGGTGAAAACGGTGCTTGGGGTTGTACGTTTGTTGGTTACTGTTCTGAAGTTTGTCCGAAGAACGTTGACCCAGCAGCGGCAGTAAACCAAGGCAAAGTGGAGTCTTCTATGGACTTCGTGATTGCTATGTTGAAACCTGATGGTTCACCAAAGAAAGTGGAGGCATAAGGATGAGCAATCGTAAACCTTACGTTCGTGAAGTAAAACGCACTTGGTGGAAGAACCATCCTTTCTACCGCTTCTACATGCTACGTGAAGCGACGGTGCTTCCGTTAATCCTATTCACTCTGTTCCTAACTTTCGGTTTAGGTTGCTTGGTGAAAGGTCCTGAAGCATGGCAAGGTTGGTTAGCGTTCATGGCGAACCCAATCGTAGTCGCAATCAACATCGTTGCACTACTCGGTAGCCTATTCCACGCTCAAACTTTCTTCAGCATGATGCCACAAGTAATGCCAATTCGTTTGAAAGGCAAACCCGTGGACAAGAAGATCATCGTATTGACTCAGTGGGCCGCGGTTGCGTTCATCTCACTGATCGTTCTCATCGTGGTGTAAGGAGCTGAGCAATGAAACCGAATTATAGTGTAAACACATCACCAAAACGTTCTGATGAGCCAATCTGGTGGGGTCTGTTTGGCGCAGGTGGTACTTGGTTCGCGATGATCACGCCAATCACGGTATTGGTGCTGGGCATCTTGGTCCCACTAGGCGTGATTGATGCAGAAGCGATGAGCTACGAGCGTGTCTCTGCATTCGCAACCAGCATCATCGGTGCGCTATTCATCATTGGCACGCTAGCATTGCCAATGTGGCATGCAATGCACCGTGTACACCACGGCATGCACGACCTTAAATTCCACACTGGTGTGATTGGTAAAATTGCATGCTATGCATTTGCAGGCCTCATCACTGCACTAGCAGTTATCTTTATCTTCATGATTTAAGAGACTGACCAAAAAAAGAAAAAGCTGGCTAAATGCCAGCTTTTTTATTGCTTTGGGTTACCTATGATCTTTTTGCTTTTTAAGCTTTTGACCACCCATGATCTTATTGCTGTGCGACCTTCTTTGTCTGGTCCATAAGACCCAGAGCACCAAAGCCAGTAATCACATCTAGGTTTGTTTTCAAGCCCGTTTCGTCACTTCCACCAATGTAATTTTGTGGCATCTGAACTTGGAAGTTTTGCAAATTGTTGTACAGCGAGTTCGCTACGTCTCGATTCAATTCTGCCAAGTAAACTTCACGGTTTGCTCCTAACGCCGCATACTTACCTTTTAGGACTTCAGATTCTGCGCGACCTTTCGCTAATATCGCTTTCGCTTCAAACTCAGCAGAAAGTGCGTTCGCTTTTTGAATCGCTAAGTTAGCCTCTGCGATAGCTAGCTCTTTCTCCTTCTCGACTTCAGCAAGTCGTTTGGTTTTTTCCACTTCAACGATTTCACGCTCTGCAATCTGACGCGCCACTTCCACTTCTTTTTGTTGAGCAATAATTGCGAGTTCTTTACCACGCTGGGCGTCTTGCACCTCACGTGTTCGTTGAATCTCTTTGCGTAACTGCTCGGTCTCTGCCTGTGCTTTCGACGTTTCTTGTTCCTGAATCGCGCGAATACGATCCGCCACTAAACGCTTTTTATCTGCCAATAGCTGATCTAATTGCTTTTCTGGTTGCGGGTCACCAATGGTCACCTGCGTCACTTGAATACCGTATTGTTGTAACGGATTGTCTTGACGAATTGGTTGCCCGGTTTTGTCTACGACTGGCACAGTTTTCCATACCAGTTGATTGGTGCGCTGTAATTGGTTCGGATTAGTTTGATTCGCCCCAACAGGCGCAAGATCCAACTCTTCCACTTCAACCTGACGTCGCTCTGTTAGATAAATCCCCTCTCGTAACTGATCGCCAAGTTTCGATTTGAACTGGTTCAAACCACCTTGGAAAAACTCTTCACCCGTGTATTGGGTTGCGGTAATCACCGTTACGTTACGTGCGTTCTTTACAAGCAGCGCATCGATCAAGTTACTGTTGTTGCGGAACTCTTTATGCATCTTCTTCACCGCTTCAGGGTCATTACTGAGCTTAAAGCGGAATGTTACGGGGATCTGACCAATATAGGTGTCGGCAAATCGAACCTGAATCGCATCAAGACGTTGATAAAAATCTTCGCCCTTGCTGTTACCGAATGACACGGTGATGACTTGGTCATACTTGGTGATTTTGGACAGAAATGGCATACGAAAATGAATGCCAGGTTCAGTAAACACATCCAACTCACCAGTAATATTATTCTGATGCACGTAGCTGTAACCCGCATCGGTCATCAGCACCGAGCTATTAATCGTTAAGCCTATTGCCAACAGCGGTACGCCAAATACGGCTGCTTTTAATCCTTTATGTAGTAACTGACGTCTTTCTTCCACCTTTAAACCCCTTCCTAAACCTCTGCTTTCCATTTTGTTCTCCTTTTTTGGATTGTTACTGAGTTAAATCGATAAAAATCAGATTGCTATGCAACTCAGCAACAAGTGCTAATGTATCAAAATGTTACATTAAGGAATAATCGACAGATTCATGGAATAAATAAGATTTTTACGAATAATACAAAATCATCAAAAATTTGCGGAGGATATCGATGTTTTACGCAGAGGGATTAAAAGAGAAGAATCACAGGCAATAAAAAAGGCCGCCGAAGCGACCTTTCTAACAATCATATAAAGTGCTTACTTCACACGACCTACGTATTCAGCAGTACGAGTATCTACGCGAATCACTTCACCAATTGAGATGAACAGAGGAACACGAACAACAGCGCCAGTTGATAGCGTCGCTGGTTTACCGCCAGTACCTTGAGTATCACCTTTCAGGCCTGGGTCTGTGTCTACAACTTCTAGCTCAACGAAGTTTGGTGGAGTAACAGTAATTGGGTTACCGTTCCAAAGAGTGATCATACAAGTGTTGTTTTCTACCAACCACTTAGCGTTTTCACCTACCGCTTTTGCATCCGCTGCGATCTGTTCAAACGTTTCACTGTTCATAAAGTGGTAGAATTCGCCGTCTGAATATAGATAATCTAGGTCGATATCCATTACGTCTGCCACTTCACAAGTGTCACCAGACTTGAATGTTTTCTCTAGCACTTTACCAGAAAGAAGTTTACGAATTTTAACACGGTTGAACGCTTGGCCTTTACCTGGTTTAACGTATTCGTTTTCCAGAATTACACAAGGCTCGTTATCAAGCATTAACTTAAGACCGCCTTTAAATTCATTGGTGCTAACTGTAGCCATTTTTTCCTCTTACATTCTTAGAGCTAAATTCAATGCCGCACATAATAACCCGAAAAGTCGAATCTGTTGAGCAAAACTGGCTCAAACAGTTGGCGAATGGGATCTCTGATCCTGCAAAATTGCTCGAAATACTGGAAATTGATCCTTCACCGTGGCAAGACGGGTTTGCCGCGCGCAAGCTGTTTGCACAGCGTGTACCGCAAAGTTTTGTCGATAGGATGGAGAAAGGCAACCCTAAAGACCCTCTTCTACGTCAGGTTTTACCACTGAGCGACGAATTTGAGGTGCATCCGGGCTACTCCAATGATCCATTGGAAGAGCAGGACAATGAAGTCCCTGGCCTGCTACACAAGTATCGCAACCGCGCCCTGATGATTGTCAAAGGTGGCTGCGCGGTAAATTGCCGTTACTGTTTTCGTCGTCACTTCCCTTATCAAGAGAACAAAAGCGGGAAACAAGCCTGGACCAAGTGCTTAGAGTACATGGCACAACAACCAGAGTTGAACGAAGTCATCTTCTCAGGTGGTGATCCATTAATGGCAAAAGACGATGAGATTCATTGGCTTTTAGAGCACATTGCTCATATTCCTCACATCAAACGTCTGCGTATTCATAGCCGTTTACCTGTGGTGATTCCTGCTCGAGTCACTGATGAACTATGCCAACTTCTGCAAGCATCAAGGTTACAAATCATCCTCGTCACTCACATCAACCATGCCAACGAAATCAATGACGAATTTGCTGAACAGATGTTCAAGCTCAAAAGAGCGGGCGTTACGCTTCTAAACCAAGGCGTTCTGCTGAAAGGCGTGAATGATTCGGTAGAAGCTCAAGTGGCGTTAAGTGAGGCCTTATTTGACGCGGGTATCTTGCCTTATTACCTCCACGTTCTTGATAAGGTGCAAGGCGCAGCGCACTACTTTATTTCGGACGAAGAAGCGAAAGCTATTATGCGCGGACTCATCACGCGTGTATCGGGTTATCTGGTACCAAAACTCACACGAGAAATTGGTGGCAGGCCAAGTAAAACGCCGTTGGATTTGCATTTAGAATAAGCTCTGACGCTCAATTAAATTTGTCGTCTAGATTGATTATTTTTGTTCGCTTTGCACGGTAAGTCTATGCATACTCCGCACTTTTGGAGGTCAAGATGCATACAGCATTCGAACAAATTTTCGATCTTGGCCCATTCAGTTGGCCTGCCCTACTATGCTGCGCCATTAATGGGCTCATGATCGGTATAGAGCGCCAAACTCGTGGTAAACCGGTTGGCATTCGCACAGCAATATTAATTATTTCAGGCACCTACCTGTTGATGTCGATGGCAGTGTCGTTATCGCCAAATACACTTGATCAAGCACGAGTGCTTGGTCAAATCATTACTGGCGTCGGCTTCTTAGGCGCTGGCGTTATGATGACACTTGATGGAAAAATCCATGGCGTAACATCCGCGGCTGTAATATGGGTACTAGCAGGTTTAGGTTTGATGATAGGTTTAGGTTATTTAACGCAGTCGGTGGTTATTACTCTCCTGACATTAACCGTGTTGTTAGGTGTGGATAAAGCAGAAAACCACATCAAAGCATTACGCCGCGGTGTTCATCAAAGAATTCAACAACGCAAAACTTCATCACGATTAATTAAATAGTTAACGCTCCGAGAAACTCGCTTCATCTCATCAGTAATTAAAGAGCCCTCGACAAACATCGAGGGCTTTCTGTATATAAAGATTCTGACTTTCTCAGGGATTACTTAGCAAAGTTGATGAGTGGGAAACACTTGAAGAAACCGTTATCCGCACAGTTCAAAAGACCAATTTGCACGCCATCGATTTGATCGGTCATGTTGAAGAAACCAAACTGGAAATTAGACTTCTTAGAGATACTCGCTAAGCCCACATCCGCCATGGTGTAGCCTTCAGAATAGTTCACCGCGCTCCAGTTCAAGCCTTTTACGTTGTTCGTAATGTTAACAGCACCCAAGTTAACACCCGTCGTCTGACCTTGGTTCCAGTTAACTAAGCCTAAAGACGCGCCTTTCATTTCTTGATTTACTTTTGCTGCGCCAAAAAACAGACCGAAGTTCACACCTGTCGTACGATCCGTTTCTGACATACCAAGCAGTGAAAAGTCGACACCTTTAACCTCATTTACCTGCCCATGCAGCACAGCTAAACGAACGCCACCAACTGAAGAATTAGAAGGTGCGTTTGTGTTATCGATAGTAGAGAACATCACAGGTGTACTGTCGGCAAAAGCAACAGGTGATGCGATAGCGGCTGCAACCGCCAATGACGTCATAAGCTTTTTCATTTTCATCTCCATGATGGGAAGCAACAATTTACAACATAGTGTAATGTTCAGATTTTGCTCTGTCCCCGTTCAAAAAGTGTTAGCAATAGGTCAGATTTAACCATCTGACTCAAAAGAAAAAATATTTCTCTTCGATTTTTTGCTTCTGAAATGGCGCTTTTTACGCTCAAAAATTTCATGATAAGCCACACCAGAACGTCATGTTTCTCAGGTGATACGCATAAAAAAGTCGAGGCATCTGCCTCGACTTTTAAAGGTTTGGTCGGTTATCTTTCCGCTATAAGGTTTCCCTAGAGCGATGAGATAAGCTGGCTTACATCATGCCGCCCATACCGCCCATGCCACCCATGCCGCCCATGTCAGGCATCGCTGGCGCGTCTTTTTGCGGT
>NZ_JADDYG010000867.1:7621-10623 GCF_015163535.1 Vibrio sp. OPT46
AATTGTAGTGCAGAACGAGTAACTTTAGTTGGATCTAGGATACCCATTTCTAGCATGTCGCCGTATTCGCCTGTTGCCGCGTTGTAGCCGTAGCTACCTTCACCCGCTTTCACGTTGTTCGCAACCACTGAGTCTTCCTCACCTGCGTTCTTCGTGATTTGACGGATTGGCGCTTCCATTGCACGTAGTGCAACGCGGATACCAACGTTTTGTTCTTCGTTGTCACCCGTTAGGTGAGCAATCTTAGATGCCGCACGGATCAGTGCAACACCACCACCAGCAACAACACCTTCTTCAACCGCTGCACGAGTTGCGGCTAGCGCATCTTCTACACGGTCTTTCTTCTCTTTCATTTCAACTTCAGTCGCTGCACCGACTTTGATTACTGCAACACCGCCAGCCAGTTTAGCAACACGCTCTTGTAGTTTCTCTTTGTCGTAGTCTGAAGTTGCGTCTTCGATTTGTTGACGAATCTGAGCAACACGGCCAGAGATCATC
This sequence comes from Vibrio sp. OPT46, assembly GCF_015163535.1. Taxonomy (NCBI): domain Bacteria; kingdom Pseudomonadati; phylum Pseudomonadota; class Gammaproteobacteria; order Vibrionales; family Vibrionaceae; genus Vibrio; species Vibrio sp. OPT46. The sequence continues at coordinate 8,120 of NZ_JADDYG010000867.1, forward strand.
TCTTCTTCACCGATACCATCGATGATAGTCGTGTTTTCTTTCGTGATAGAAACACGCTTCGCTTGACCTAGATCTTCTAGTGCAACTTTTTCTAGCTCTAGACCGATCTCTTCAGAAATCACAGTACCGCCAGTTAGGACAGCGATGTCTTGTAGCATTGCTTTACGACGGTCACCGAAGCCAGGTGCTTTCACAGCTGCAACTTTTACGATGCCACGCATGTTGTTCACAACCAATGTTGCTAGCGCTTCGCCTTCTACATCTTCTGCAATGATAAGCAGTGGACGAGATGCTTTCGCGACAGCTTCTAGCGTTGGAAGAAGCTCACGAATGTTTGAGATCTTCTTGTCTACTAGAAGGATGAATGGGTTTTCTAGATCAACACTGCCTGATTCTTGGTTGTTGATGAAGTAAGGAGACAGGTAACCGCGGTCGAACTGCATACCTTCTACTACGTCTAACTCGTCTTGTAGCGCCTGACCTTCTTCAACCGTGATAACGCCATCACGACCCACACGCTCCATTGCTTCTGCAATGATATTACCTACGCTTGCGTCTGAGTTTGCAGAGATAGTACCAACCTGCGCGATCGCTTTTGTGTCGTTACATTCAACAGAAAGCTCTTTTAGTTGCTCAACTGCCGCGGCAACAGCTTTGTCGATACCACGCTTAAGATCCATTGGGTTCATGCCCGCTGCGACTGCTTTTAGACCTTCGTTAACGATAGATTGTGCTAGTACCGTTGCTGTTGTTGTACCGTCACCCGCTGCGTCGTTTGCTTTAGACGCAACTTCTTTAACCATTTGTGCGCCCATGTTCTGGAATTTATCTTCCAGCTCGATTTCACGCGCTACTGATACACCATCTTTAGTGATAGTCGGTGCACCAAAAGATTTGTCTAGAACGACATTGCGTCCTTTAGGACCCAGTGTTACTTTTACTGCGTCAGCCAGAACGTTTACACCTTCCAGCATTTTAACTCGTGCGTCATTACCAAATTTAACGTCTTTAGCAGCCATCTTTGATTTCCTTTCTAAAATTCTTTGTGTGTAATTTCGTAATTGAATCTGAGCAAAAAATTACTCAATGATTGCTATTATTCAACGATCGCCATGATGTCGTTTTCAGACATGACAAGCACTTCTTTACCGTCGATTTTTTCAGTTTTTGTACCGTAACCTTCAGCGAAGATAACGGTATCACCGACTTTAACGTCTAGTGGCAGTACGGTGCCGTTTTCTAGGATGCGGCCTTTACCCACAGCTAGAACAACACCGCGAGTCGATTTTTCTGCAGCAGAACCAGTCAGAACGATGCCACCAGCAGACTTAGATTCAACTTCTTTACGTTCAACGATAACTCGGTCATGTAATGGACGAATGTTCATCGGTCGTCTCTCCTGAAAATTTCCATGTTTATTTGATAATTGTCCTTAGGGACTGTAGCCCCAGACACGTGATCCCTATATAAGGGGTCGAAGCAGCGATCCCAAGGGGGTGGCACAAAATTTTTGTGACTTAGTTAAAATAACGAACAACTAGGCAACGGTTTGCGTTAGAAATGCTCACTCGCTCGGCATCTCGCTTTCTTGTATCCTTGCATTTTGCTCACCAGATAGTTGTCACACATGCAGGAAAATAACAAGCTGGAACCCCAAGCGACCGATAAGCATGGTTTGTTGACCGCACCCATTCCTGAAACGCTGCGGAAAATGACCGTACCCATGACCATGGGCATGATCGCAATTTTGATGTTTAACTTGGTGGACACGTTTTTTATCTCGTTGCTTGGCACTCAAGCGCTAGCAGCTATCAGCTATACCTTCCCTGTCACCTTTGCGGTTAACTGCATTACGATGGGGATTGGGATGGGACTATCGACCAATATTGGTCGCTTGCTTGGGCAAGGTCATGCACCACAAGCTGCACGGTTCACCACCCACGGTTTGTTATTAGCCGTGTTACTTGTGGCTATCGCGTCTTCTATTGGCTTTACCACCATTGCGCCATTGTTTCGTTTTCTTGGTGCGTCTGATGATCTCATCCCTCTTATTGAGCAGTATATGCAGGTCTGGTATCTCACCATTCCTCTGCTAGTGATCCCAATGGCGGGCAACAGTGCTATCCGAGCTACTGGCGACACAAAGACACCAGCAAAAGTCATGATGTTGGCTGGTTTGATTAATGGCATGCTCGATCCATTGTTGATTTTCGGTTATGGCCCTTTTCCGGAACTTGGCATTCAAGGCGCAGCCATAGCAAGTGCCTTTAGCTGGTTAGGTGCTTTGTGTGGCTCATTCTATGTGCTAATTAAACGGGAAAAATTGCTTGCTCAACCCCAATGGGCTTTGCTGAAACAAGACTGGCAACAGACACTAAAAATTGGTACCCCTGCAGCGCTATCAAACGCGATGAATCCGTTGTCCGGTGCCATTCTGATGATGCTGTTATCCAACCACGGTACGGCGGCGGTTGCTGCTTACGGCGCAGCGCAGCGTATTGAGT
>NZ_JADDYG010000867.1:10662-20075 GCF_015163535.1 Vibrio sp. OPT46
GCTTACGGCGCAGCGCAGCGTATTGAGTCCATATTGATTTTAGTATTGATGTCGCTGACCTCTGCCCTCACACCGTTTATGGCACAAAATTTAGGAGCCAAACAACCGCAACGAGCCTTTTCCGGTTTATTTATTAGCATGCGTTTTGCAGTGGTATTCCAAGGGTTTATCTTCTTGATGATGGTACCGCTGAGCATTCCTCTGGCTGCGCTGTTTTCTCAGGAAGATGCGGTGAAAAACCTGCTTTGGCATTATTTACTGGTGGTGCCATTTAGTTATGGCTTCCAAGGCATCGTAATGATGTTAGTCAGTGGTTTGAATGCGATGCACAAGCCATTGCGTGCATTCCAGTGGAGCTTTATGCGGCTGTTCATTTTTACCTTGCCATCGGCGTGGGTCGGGAGCCAAATCTACAGCATTGAAGGCTTGTTTATCGGTATCGCGGTTGGGAATACGTTGGGTGGGCTACTGGGCTACTTGTTTGCGCTGCGCGAGCGCAAATTAACGCTCATAGAGCAGAGCAGCGTGTCTTAGCACTCGTCTATCGCTAGTTTCTTTTTTGTTGATTCTCAAATACAAAAAAACCGCGGAAAGCCGCGGTTTTGTTTATCTATTTCAAGCTTGCTTAGAATAACTCTTCAGCAACTTTGTATAGATCGTTGCGTACTGGACGCTTCATGTTTTCGATTGCGTCGATGATATCGTGGTGAACAAGTTGCTCTTTCACGATACCTACACAACGACCACCATGACCTTCGATCAATAGGTGAACAGCGTAGTTACCCATACGAGATGCTAGTACGCGGTCAAATGCAGTTGGACGACCACCACGTTGGATGTGACCAAGTACTGTTGCACGAGTTTCACGACCTGTCGCGGCTTCGATGTCACGTGCTAGTTCATTAGCATCCATCATTAGCTCAGTAAGCGCGATGATCGCGTGTTTCTTACCTTTAGCGATACCATCTTGGATGTTGCTGATCAGCTTGTCTTTGTCTAGACCAGTTTCCGGAGTGATGATGTATTCACAACCGCCCGCAATTGCAGACATCAGAGTCAAATCACCACAGTGACGGCCCATGATTTCTACAATTGAAATGCGTTGGTGAGATGAAGAAGTATCACGTAAACGGTCGATTGCATCGATAACGGTGTTTAGTGCACTTAGGTAGCCCACAGTGTAATCCGTACCTGCGATATCGTTGTCGATTGTGCCCGGAAGACCGATACATGGGTAACCCATTTCAGTCAGTTTCTTCGCACCCATGTACGAACCATCACCACCGATTACCACTAGTGCATCGATACCATGTTTTTTCAGGTTCTCAATCGCTTTTTCACGAACTTCCACTTGTTTAAATTCAGGGAAACGTGCAGAACCTAGGAACGTACCACCTTTGTTGATCACATCTGAAACGCTAGAACGATCTAGCTTCTCGATGCGGCCTTCGTATAGGCCTAGGTAGCCGTCGTACACACCGAATACTTCCAATCCTTCGGATAGTGCTGTACGTACTACGCCGCGTATCGCAGCGTTCATACCAGGTGCGTCACCGCCACTTGTTAAAACACCGATCTTCTTAATCATGCTCACCCTCGATCTTTGGCAATCAATTATTTAATTTTCTTTTAGGCCCCTTGTTACCAAGCAACCTGCATAATCCAGAACTGTGCGTTATGTTACATTTCCTCTACAGGATTACCAATGAAAACGCACTTTTTTATGTAACTTTTCTACTTATGTAAGAGTATTACAGTTTCTCTATGAAACTTTGTTGATTCATATCAGGATCACGAATCTTAATAAGTATTGATGGAAAGATAGTCAATAAGTACCTGTTTGTCGTCGGGCACTGATGGATTTTTCAAGCCTACCAATCTTGTGCTTTCTGCTCTTTCTCTGGTCCGAAAACGACAGACAATGGATCTTGATGGATCAATACGTCCGCATCAGGAAACAGAGCCAATAAATTATCTTCCACTTTATCAGCAATGTAATGCGCCTCAATTAATCGTAAGTTATCGTCTAGCTCTAAATGCAACTGTATAAAGCGCGTCGGTCCTGACATTCGCGTGCGTAACTGATGCACGCCCAATACCCCTTTTACGCTCAAACAAGCTTGGTTAATTTGCTCAAGCTCTTCATCGGGCAACTTTCTATCAAGTAAGGTTTGAATCGCTTCGCTGACCATTTTGAAAGCGCTATAAAGAATGAAGACACCAATACCAATCGCAAACACAGCATCCGCTTGAGTCACTCCAAAATAACTGAGCCCCAGAGCAACCATGATCGCAGCATTCATATACAAGTCAGTCTGATAATGCAGAGAATCCGCCGCTATTGCTTGGCTCCCCGTCACGCGAACCACATGTTTTTGGAACATCACCAAGCCAAGTGTGACCACAATCGCAAACAGCGATACATACACACCTAACTCCGGTGCGTGTAAAGCATGTGGGCGGAAAAATCGGTCAATCCCGTTAAGAATCAAAAATACTGCCGAGCCCGAAATAAACATTGCTTGGGCTAGGGCCGCTAAGGACTCAGCTTTACCATGTCCAAACGTATGTTCGCGGTCTGCCGGTTGTAAGGCGTAACGAACCACCACAAGATTCACAACCGAAGCCGCGATATCTAACATGGAGTCAATCAATGACGCCAATAAGCTCACTGAGCCGGTTACCCACCACGTGATGACTTTTACTATCAGAAGAAGCGTCGCCACAATGGTTGCAGTCCAAGCGGCGGTCGTAACTAAACGTGCGTATTGCTGTTTCATAATCAAAGAGTTAACTAAAACCATACGTTGAGTATATTGAATGACCATGAAATAACCAGATCAAAAAGAGGCAACCAATGGCTGCCTCTTTATATAACATCAATTCATGACTTAATTATTGCGCGACTTTTCCATGCGCTTGTGCATTCTGTCGCCACACTCTTGCATACGTTCATTTTGTAGCTCAACAAATTTCGCTTTCTGCTCAGGTGTTAATACGCTAAGCATTTGGTGCTTTCTTTCTAGCATTTGCACGCGACGTTCCGTTTGGCGCTCAACCATCTCTTTTGCTAACTCGGTAGCTTGAGCTTCATCAAAATTATCCGCCAGCAAAAGCGATTGCACTTTTGCGTGATGCGCTTGACGCTCAGCCATACGTGCTTCTTTGCCATCAGCGAATTTTGCTTTCATTTCTGCTTTGTTTGCTTCACGCATTTCTTTTAGCTGATCTTTTTGTGCATCAGTCAGGTCTAGTTGACGCATGACACCTCGGTCCATACCCATGCCGCATTCGTCACGAGGACCTTTATGATGGTTTTTACCACCGTAAGCGAATGCGCTTGCGGCGCCAAGAGTAAGAGGTAGAACAACAGCAGCTAACACAAGTTTTTTTGCAGACTTCATAATACGATTCCTTACACAGGTGAGTGGTTCTTCTGAGCTGTTCTCACAGCGCTTGAGTATAGAATACGACCCGCTAGGTAAAGCGACGTATAGGGAGCGTAAAGAATCGTAAAGAGTGATTTTTCTCCTCTTCGTTGCGCATCATTCCAATGTAATATTAGGCTATCGGTAACTTACTATAGGTGCCCCCATGGCAAACATTCTTTTAATCGATGACGATATCGAGCTAACCAGCTTATTAAAAGAAGTACTCAGTTTCGAAGGGTTTGACGTCAGCGAAGCAAATGACGGTGAAGCCGGCTTAGCCGCGATCAATGATAAGATTGATTTGATTTTGTTGGATGTCATGATGCCAAAACTCAATGGCATGGAAACGCTGAAACGCTTACGTGAAAATTGGGAAACTCCCGTCTTGATGCTGACCGCTAAAGGGGAAGAAATTGATCGCGTGATCGGCTTGGAACTGGGCGCGGATGATTATTTACCAAAACCTTTTAGTGACCGAGAGCTGTTGGCGCGTATCCGTGCGATTTTACGCCGCACTAGCAGCACACAAAAAAATACCAAAAACAGCGATTGCATTGAGTATCAAGAAATCCGCCTCTATCCCGGTAAGCAAGAAGCGTATTGTGAGCAACAGCTACTCGACCTCACGGCAACCGAGTTTGCGCTACTCACCCACTTCGTACAAAACCCAGGACAAGTGCTGACCAAAGAGACACTGAGCTTAGATGTGCTTGGTAAACGACTCGCTGCTTTTGATCGCGCTATCGATATGCATGTCTCGAACTTACGTAAAAAATTACCAGATCAAAGCAATGGCAAGCCGCGAATTAAAACCCTGCGTGGTCGTGGCTACATGCTGCTTGAGGAGGATTAATGCGCCTATCACGCATCAAACTGCCAAACATCAATAGCCTGTATGGACGCATCTTTGCCATTTTTTGGTTCACCATGTTATTAGTATTGATAGCCGTGCTATCACTGCCACATTTGGACCCACGCAAAGCTCGCGATATTCCAGAAGAACACTACAAACGTATGGTAGAAACGCGTGACTCAATCCAACAAAAATACAGCCAGCAAACTGATTTAGGCCGCATACTTTTTCGTATCGAGGGCAACCGCCACGGCAAGCACGACCCTCGCCCACGAGTGTTTTTTTCTGACTACAGCGGTAATGTTCTTACGACAGAAAAACGCAGCAATTTTCAATTGCGTGCAATGCAAAACTTTGTCACCAGTATCGAAGATTACAATAATCCAAAGCAGAAGCTGTATGGTCGATACATGATTGCGGGCCCAATTCCTATCACTTTGGCAGGTTCCGATATCTTGATGTACGTGGGCTTCAAGTGGAATGAGCCACCACCTCTACTCCTGCGTCTGTTTGATCACCCATTCCAGCTCTTGCTTGCGGTCATGCTGGTTAGTACACCATTGCTGTTATGGCTTGCTTGGGCATTGAGTCAGCCTGCACGTCGTCTTGAAGCCGCTGCTCAACGTGTAGCGAAAGGTGAATTTGTCACAGACCCAAATTTAGAAAAAGGCACAGCGGAGTTTCGTCAAGCAGGTAGCAGCTTCAACCAGATGGTCGAAGCGGTTAATCAAATGATTTCAGGACAACAACGTTTGCTATCCGATATCTCTCACGAGCTGCGCTCACCTTTAACTCGTCTACGCATGGCAAGCGCATTAGCGACGCGTAAACAAGGAGAAAGCCCAGAATTGACTCGTATCGATACCGAAGCGCAGCGCTTGGAACAGATGATCAGCGAACTATTAGAGCTTTCTCGCATGCAGGCGAACAGTCATATGACTCGCGAAACACAGCCATTAGAAAGTTTATGGGAAGAGATCATTAAAGATGCGCAGTTTGAAGCAGAGCAAATGGGCAAACAGCTACACTATTCAGAATTACCTAAGCGCAATATTTCCGGTAACCCTAAACTGCTGATGAGTGCGGTGGAAAATATCGTTCGTAACGCCATTTACTACGGAAAAGATGAGGTACAAATCGACATCAAAGCCGATGACGATACGCTTCGTATCACGGTTGACGATAATGGAGAAGGTGTACCAGAAGAGGAACTGGCCGCGATTTTTCGCCCGTTCTATCGCGTTTCCACGGCACGCGATCGCCACTCTGGCGGCACAGGTCTCGGCCTAACCATTACCGAAAGTGCCATTCGCCAGCACAGTGGCACGATCGCAGCCAGCCGAAGTCCTTTAGGCGGATTGCGCATGAGTATCACCTTACCGATCAATTGTTAGTCTCAATTTGATGAACTAACAATAATTCGCACCATATTTCTAGAGTGAGTGATTAACAGCCCCACCCTCACTTTAGAAATTGGTGAGGCTTCGTAGAATACCCTTACAAAGATCAAAGTTGATAATAATTATCGTTAGCATTAAAGTGAATTTTCCAATTAAGGAGGATTTACTATGTCACATACATTTCCCGCTCTGCCTTACCCGTACGATTCACTAGAGCCGTACATCGACGCGAAAACCATGGAAGTGCATTACAGCAAACACCACAAGACGTACTTTGATAAGTTTGTAAATGCCGTTGAAGGGAGCGAGCTCGAAACTCAGTCATTAGACGAGATCTTTGACAATATCTCTAAGCTCAGTCCAGCAGTACGTAATAATGGGGGCGGCTATTACAACCACATCATTTATTGGAATTGCATGTCACCAAACGGTGGCGGAGAGCCTCAAGGCGCGCTTGCTCAAGCAATTAACGATAAATTTGGTAGCTTTGCGCAATTTAAAGAGGCGTTTGCCCAAGCAGCCATCAATACCTTTGGGTCTGGCTTTGCATGGCTGATCGTAAAAGATGGTGAGATTCACATTACGTCCACCAGTAATCAAGACAACCCTCTGATGGATGTAGTGGATGTGCGCGGTGAACCAATCCTCGCATTAGACGTGTGGGAGCACGCGTATTACATCAGCTACCAAAACCGTCGCCCAGAATATATTGATGCGTGGTGGAACGTCGTCAACTGGCGAGCAGTTGAAGAAAACTATGCTCACGCTCTCTTATAAAGAGCATCACTACTTACGGTATTAACATCCGCGCTAATGCCTGCTTTCATACCCAGGTCAATCTTGCTGAATCTCGCATATCTCGGTGACTTGGGTATATACTGCCCCTCTCTTTGACCAACTCTATTTCAATACCATGTTTGATATCGCTTTATACGAACCAGAAATCGCGCCGAACACCGGCAACATCATTCGACTATGCGCCAACTGCGGTGCAAACCTTCACTTAATTGAACCTCTGGGTTTCGATCTTGAAGAGAAAAAAGTCCGCCGTGCTGGTTTGGATTACCATGATTTAGCTCGCGTAACACGCCATAAAAACTATCAAGCGTTCTTAGAGTATTTAGAGAAAGAGAAGCAAGGTAACTATCGATTGTTTGCCTGCACCACCAAAACCACAGGTCACCACGTTGATGCACAATACCAAGCGGGTGATGTTTTGATGTTTGGTCCAGAAACTCGTGGCTTGCCTGCTGAAATCATCGATAGCTTACCAATGGAGCAGCGTATTCGCATTCCAATGATGCCAGATGCGCGCAGCCTAAACCTTTCGAATGCCGTTGCGATCATTGCTTTTGAAGCATGGCGTCAAATGGGCTTTGAAGGCGCATTGTAAGCAGCACGAATTCCAAATACAGAAAAGGGCGCTTGGTGCGCCCTTTTGTTTTCTTTACTGTCTAACTCAATCAGTTGAGCTTGTTGCGATCATCATCGTCTTTACGCTCGTATTCCCCTTCGAAGGTCTTGCCATTATCTGACTGGGAATCAAATGGGTCACGACGGAACGGGTCTTGCTCAAATGGCCCCTGGTTAGAGAAACCACCTTGGAAGCCACCACCATGCATGGTTTTCACCACCATTTTGCTCATCAAGTATTTAGCTATCGCGGCGCGTGGCGCAGGAAGCAACACCAACATACCAAGGGCATCGGTCATAAAGCCCGGGGTTAACAGTAGCACGCCAGCCACCGCTAGCATTACGCCTTCAAAAATTTGCTGGGCTGGAATTTCACCTTGTTCAAGACGCCCCTGTACTGACATCAGTGTTTGTATACCTTGGCTACGAACCAACGACGCACCAACAAATGCAGTGATTAAGACTAGTGCAATGGTCGGCCATAAACCTAAAAAGCCGCCCACCTGAATAAATAAGCCGATTTCAATGATCGGAACAAAAATAAACGCTAATAATAAGATAGGAAACACACGCCCTCCTTTGTTTAATTCAGTGTAATGGTAAAAGCAGACTAAGCTCAAACGAATCGTTGTAAAAAAGCGTGTTCATACTGGTCTCCTTCTTTTTTAGACAAAGTAGCGGGAGCGCGTTTCATTCAATTGCATACCGATTTTTTCGTGCTTTTAAAGTGCTAATTTCGAACTCTAAAAACTCATGTTTGTCGAGGAAAATCGAGTACCCATAAAGGGTTATTAATAACCCGTTCATACTTTGCAAATTATTGACTCATGAAAAACGAAAAAGGTGATCTAGTTACTATTTTTATGCGCTAGGTGCAGTATCATGTGCCACATAAGTCAGGACGGATTTTCCAGCCAAAAATTCTGATGAATGGATTCTAGATTGCAGAAATGGCTAATAAATAACTTTATTATCAGAATTATCATCTAAGGATCCTGCTATGGCTACCCTATCTGATGCTCCAAAAACAGCAAACCCAGCCACTCGTATTGAAGAAGATCTATTAGGTCAACGTCATGTCCCTGCAGATGCGTACTACGGTATTCATACGCTACGTGCGATCGAGAACTTCAACATCTCTAATATGACCATTTCTGACGTACCAGAATTTGTACGCGGCATGGTAATGACCAAAAAAGCAGCAGCGTTAGCAAACAAAGAACTTGGCGCTATTCCAAAAGACGTTGCAAACTACATCATCGAAGCGTGTGATTTGATCCTAGAAACTGGCAAGTGTATGGATCAGTTCCCATCAGACGTATTCCAAGGCGGTGCAGGCACTTCAGTTAACATGAACACGAACGAAGTGATCGCAAACGTCGCGCTTGAGTTGATGGGTAAAGAGAAAGGCCAATACGAATTTGTTAACCCAAATGACCATGTAAACAAGAGCCAATCAACCAACTGTGCGTACCCAACAGGTTTCCGTATTGCGGTATACAACAGCGTACACAAGCTAATGGAAGCAATTGAGTACCTAAAAGGCGCATTCGAACTTAAAGCCGTTGAGTTTAAAGATGTACTGAAAATGGGCCGTACTCAGCTTCAAGACGCAGTACCAATGACAGTAGGTCAAGAGTTCCATGCGTGGGCGGTAACACTAAACGAAGAGATTCGTGCTCTAGATTACACATCTAAACTCCTCCTAGAAATCAACCTAGGCGCAACCGCAATCGGTACTGGTCTAAATACACCAACTGGCTACCAAGCGCTTGCAGTAAAACACCTAGCGGAAGTAACAGGCCTTGACGTTGTTGCAGCAGAAGACCTTATCGAAGCAACGTCTGACTGTGGTGCATACGTAATGACTCACGGCGCGCTAAAACGCCTAGCAGTGAAACTATCGAAGATCTGTAACGACCTTCGTCTACTTTCTTCTGGTCCTCGTGCGGGTCTAAATGAATTGAACCTACCTGAAATGCAAGCAGGCTCTTCAATCATGCCAGCTAAAGTAAACCCAGTTATCCCAGAAGTAGTAAACCAAGTTTGCTTCAAAGTTCTCGGTAACGACAACACGGTTTCTTTCGCAGCAGAAGGCGGTCAGCTACAACTAAACGTTATGGAACCTGTGATCGCACAAAGTGTGTTTGAGTCTATCTCTCTACTACACAACGCGTGTGTGAACCTACGTGATAAATGTATCGACGGCATCACTGTGAACAAAGAAGTTTGCGAAAACTACGTTTACAACTCTATCGGTATCGTCACTTACCTAAACCCATACATCGGCCACCACGAAGGTGACATCGTAGGTAA
>NZ_JADDYG010000867.1:20085-20681 GCF_015163535.1 Vibrio sp. OPT46
GCTAAACGTAATGGAACCTGTGATCGCACAAAGTGTGTTTGAGTCTATCTCTCTACTACACAACGCGTGTGTGAACCTACGTGATAAATGTATCGACGGCATCACTGTAAACAAAGAAGTTTGCGAAAACTACGTTTACAACTCTATCGGTATCGTCACTTACCTAAACCCATACATCGGCCACCACGAAGGTGACATCGTAGGTAAGATTTGTGCAGAAACTGGTAAGAGTGTTCGTGAAGTCGTGCTAGAGCGCGGTCTGCTTACAGCAGAGGAGCTTGATGAAATCTTGTCAGTAGAAAACTTCATGCATCCTACTTACAAAGCAAAACGTTACGAGTAATAACGAATCCGAAGGGGGCCACTCAGGCCCCTTTTTTAGGCTCTCATACGGTTAACCACATTTTTTATATGCTTTTATTGCCGCTAAACCACTAGGTTCTCATTCTCTGAGCATTTACTCCTGTTCCTGAGTGTTCAAAAAATCAGAATCAAATAAAAAACTAAAGAGGTATCAATATGGTCATGGTCGAACTCTTCGTGGTTCTGCTCTTCATCTATTTGGGGGCAAGAATCGGTGGTATCGGCATTGGTTT
>NZ_JADDYG010000867.1:20691-34647 GCF_015163535.1 Vibrio sp. OPT46
CTAAAGAGGTATCAATATGGTCATGGTCGAACTCTTCGTGGTTCTGCTCTTCATCTATTTGGGGGCAAGAATCGGTGGTATCGGCATTGGTTTTGCCGGTGGTGCTGGGGTCATTGCGTTGTCTTTGATCTTGGGCGTACCAACAAGCCAAGCTTACATTCCCGTTGACGTAATTTTGATCATCATGTCTGTAATCACCGCTATCGCAGCAATGCAAGTAGCGGGTGGTTTAGACTGGATGGTGCAAGTTGCTGAAAACTTTTTGCGCAAGCATCCTGAGCGCATCACCTTTTATGCGCCTATCGTAACTTACCTAATGACATTAATGGCGGGTACTGGCCACACGGCATTCTCTACTTTGCCAGTGATTGCAGAAGTAGCGAAAGGCCAAGGCGTGCGCCCTTCTCGTCCACTGTCTATCGCGGTCGTGGCATCGCAAATCGCTATCACCGCATCACCAATCTCAGCGGCTGTTGTAGCGTTCGCGGCAATGCTGCACCCATTTGGCGTTGACTACCTAACACTACTAGCAATCTGTATCCCAACGACGTTCATCGCGTGCATGATCGGTGCGTTCGTGGCGAACTTCATGGGCTGTGAGCTAAAAGACGATGCTGAATACCAAGAGCGTCTAGAAAAAGGCTTAATCAAGCTAAATACAGAAGCAAAACGCGAAATCCTACCAACAGCGAAGAAAGCAACCTTCATCTTCCTAGGCGCAATCGCATTTGTCGTGTGTTACGCAGCAGCAATTTCTGGCTCTGTGGGTCTTATCGAGAACCCTGCTCTAGGCCGTAACGAAGCTATCATGACGGTAATGCTAGCAGCTGCGGCAGCTATCGTAATGAGCTGTAAAATCGATGCTGGCAAAATCCCAGCCGCAGCAACATTCCGCTCTGGTATGACAGCGTGTGTGTGTGTTCTTGGTGTGGCATGGCTAGGTTCTACGTTCGTTAACGCGCACGTTGACGGCATCAAAGAAGTGGCTGGTGCGCTACTAGCAGACTACCCATGGATGCTAGCACTTGTTCTATTCTTCGCTTCAATGCTGCTTTACTCACAAGGTGCAACCACTGTTGCGCTGATGCCAGCAGCACTAGCAATCGGTGTCGCACCACTTACCGCAGTTGCATCTTTCGCAGCAGTAAGTGCGCTATTCGTGCTGCCAACTTACCCAACGCTTCTAGCAGCGGTTGAGATGGACGACACGGGTTCAACTCGTATCGGTAAGTACGTATTCAACCACCCATTCTTTGTACCTGGTGTGGTAACCATCGCTTCTGCGGTAGCACTTGGCTTCGCATTCGGTGGTCTACTGATCTAGTAGAAACAGAGTCTTACTCGGGGAGCTTCGGCTCCCTTTTTTATTGCCTGTTGTCTTGATTTATGCTCAATAAATCTTCATTTTCATGAAACTTATTGACTCGCCTCCGGGTCTGATTGAGTTACACTAACGGCAATTATCTAAGATGAATTGACTCTTTTATGCGCGCATTACTTCCCGTTTTACTCTTAGGGCTCATTACCTTTTCCACTCCGTCTTTAGCTTTATTTGGCAAAGACCAGTTTAACAGTAGCCAGAACAACAGTTTTGGTAGCAGCAGCGACAGTTTTGTTCCTGTTGATCAGGCGTTTCCATTTAACTTCTACCAGCAAGATGACAAATTGATGCTCGATTGGCAGGTACGTGACGGGTACTACCTATATCAAGAGCGCTTGTCTGTAGCTGGTGAGAAAGTATCGCTAGGCGAACTGCAAATGGAAGACGGCACACCGCATAAAGATGAATTCTTTGGTGACGTGCATATCTATACTCAACCTCTCTTCGTTAATGTACCAATGCATGATTGGCAAGACGGTGCGCGCGTAGTCGTGCAATACCAAGGTTGTGCGAAAGCAGGCTTCTGTTACCCGCCAGAAACTCGCGTGATTCCTATCAGCGCGTTTACTTCGTCGAACTCAGATTCAACAACGGCGACAACTACATCAAAAGCAGAACAGACACCAACAGCAACGCCACCAGCGGTGCAATCATCTACGTCTGGTGACACATCATCAGTGCCAGTAACACAGCAAGATAGCCTTGCTGCCAACCTTGCTGATAACTGGTGGACACCACTTCTGTTCTTGGCGCTTGGTGTGGGCTTGGCGTTTACACCTTGTGTGCTGCCGATGTACCCAATTCTGACCAGCATAGTGCTTGGCAGTGGCAAGCTAAGCCAACGCCGCGCGCTAGGCTTGTCATTCGTCTACGTGCAAGGCATGGCACTGACTTACACCCTACTCGGCCTTGTGGTGGCATCTGCAGGTATGCAGTTCCAAGCGGCAATGCAACACCCTTATGTGCTGATTGGCTTGAGCGTACTGTTCATCGCACTCGCTTTGTCTATGTTTGGTCTGTACTCATTACAGCTACCAAGCAACGTTCAAACGTGGTTAAACAACCTCAGCAACAAACAGCAAGGCGGCAGCAGTGCAGGCGTATTCGCCATGGGGGCGATTTCTGGACTGGTGTGCTCACCATGTACCACGGCACCTCTGTCTGGTGCGCTACTTTACGTGGCACAAAGCGGCGATTTGCTTACCGGTGGTATCGCGTTATACGCGCTGGCGATGGGCATGGGTATTCCGCTGATTCTTGTTGCGGTCTTCGGCAACAAACTGCTACCAAAAGCAGGTGGTTGGATGGACCGAGTGAAAACACTCTTCGGCTTTATTCTGCTTGCCGCACCTATCTTCTTACTAGAACGCATCATGCCAGAAATGTGGTCAACGATTCTGTGGTCAGCACTGGGTATTGCTGCTTTTGGTTGGCTATACCACATCAAAAACAGTCTAGAGTTTGGTGGCTGGAAACAAAGTGCCGTGGGCATAATCGCCGTCTTAGGTTTGCTAGCCTCAGCACAACCTATCTTAAATTACTGGTTTGGCAACAGCACAACACAAACTCAGCAAGCCACTGTTAGCTTTACTCGCATTGCTAACGTGGCGGATCTTGAAGAACAACTGGCACTTGCGAAAGCGGCAGGTAAACCCGTCATGCTCGATTTCTACGCCGATTGGTGTGTAGCATGTAAAGAGTTTGAAAAGTACACCTTCCATGACCCAAGCGTCGAAGCCAAACTGCAAGACTTCGTTCTTCTGCAAGCGGACGTGACCAAAAACCAAGTGCAAGACATCGAACTACTGAAGCACATGAGTGTGCTTGGTTTACCAACAATTGAGTTTTGGGATGCCAGTGGTGAACACGTTTCAAACGCTCGTTTGACGGGCTTTATGCAAGCCGAGCCTTTCTTAGAGCATATCAAGCAGTTCTGATAACCAGATATTCAAACGCCAGTGATGTCCACTGGCTTTTTTTGTTGCTCAGATTTGAATAAGAACATTGCGTTTATATGCAATTTTCCTAATAAAAGTCGATTTGGTTCAGACTTTTAGCGAATAAATATTGTCCACTCTCTCAAAGCTGGACAATAATAAATTTAACGAAATAGTCAAAAGTGTTTAACGTCATGGATTCGACCTACACCATCATTATTGCAGATGATCACCCACTCTTCCGGAATGCCTTGTTTCAATCTATCCACATGGCTATTAGTGGTGCAAATTTGCTGGAAGCGGACTCACTCGACGCACTTCTGGCTTTGTTGGAGCGAGAGGAAGAGCCAGATTTAGTGCTATTGGATCTCAAAATGCCAGGAGCAAATGGTATGTCTGGCTTGATTCATTTGCGAGCAGAGCATCCAGATTTACCTATCGTCGTCGTTTCAGCGAGTGAAGAGCCGGCGATCGTGACGCAGGTGAAAAGCCATGGTGCATTTGGTTTTATTCCCAAGTCCAGCGACATGCGCGAATTAGTGAACGCGCTCAATCAAGTGCTGAATGGCGACCCATACTTCCCTGAAGGGTTGATCACCAATAACGCGGCATGTAATGACTTAGCGGAAAAGATTGCTGCGCTAACACCGCAGCAATATAAAGTGTTGGGAATGTTGTCCGATGGCTTGCTGAACAAGCAAATCGCTTACGAATTGAATGTTTCAGAAGCCACCATAAAAGCGCACATGACAGCGATTTTCCGTAAGCTCGGTGTAAAGAACCGCACGCAAGCCGTGATTATGCTGACGGAAATGAGCGACTAGATTGACGTCTTATCGTCAGACTTACTTTTTTCGTTTGGCAATCGGATACCGACTTTAGTGACCTGCTGATCAACAACATCAGCGACGATCCAATGCAAACCTTGCCACTCGAAATGGTCTCCCAATACTGGCGTGCTACCTAATTGCTCTTCGACAAGGTTTCTCAAACTTTTATCCAGCGGTTCATCCCCCAGATTCAAACCATACATCACGGCAATATCGGCAAGCTTCACTTCAATATCGAGGAAGAAGTCACCGAAGAATCGCGCTAGCGACGCTTTCTCTGGGGCTTCACTAAACAGTAAGCTCAGTGCATCTAAATCCTTTTCTTGTGCTAATACACACAAGGTATCATCTTCCTCAAGACGCGTACTGCCGGATGGGTGCAATAGCTCTTTACTGCGAAATACAGCGGCGATACGCGTTCCTTCCGGCATCGAAAGACTACGTAATGGCTCACCAATGCACCATTTATCTGCTTTAAGTCTATAGATAAACAGCTCCCACTCACTGGTCGGGTAAATCTCTACACCCGTACGCGAAATTGGCTCAGGCTTAGAAGGTAGCTCGACCTTTGCAAGAGACATCGCCTTAGTCAACGTGCCCCCTTGTACTATCAAAGACACCATTACTACAAAGAATGCCAAATTGAAGTACAGTTGAGCATCTGGCAACCCTGCCATCATCGGAAATACCGCGAGGATGATAGGTACAGCACCACGCAGTCCTACCCAAGAGACAAACCACTTTTCACGTGGCGTGAAACTCTTGAATGGCAGTAAACCAATCCAAACTGAGATTGGTCGGGCAAACAAAATCATCCCGAAAGCAAGCGCAAGACCTGGCAACGCAATAGAGAGTAAATTGGATGGCGTAACCAACAAACCAAGCACCAAGAACATACCAATTTGAGCTAGCCACGTCATACCATCTAAAACATGAAGAATAGAGTGGCGGCTGCGTGTTGGACGGTTACCTAATAAAAGACCAACAAGGTAAATCGACAAAATACCACTGCCACCCAAAGTGTTAGATAAAGCGAAAATAAGCAAGCCACCACTGACCGTTAAAATAGAATACAGCCCATCTGGTAATTGATTGCGATTGATAACTTTCCATAAGATCCAGCCACCAGCGAAGCCAAGTAACGCGCCAATACCAAACTGCTTAAGAAAACTGAACGCCAAAAAGCCCGCACTTAAATCTGCGCCAGGGTTCGCTAAAATAGCAATCAGAGTTACGGTCAGAAACACCGCCATTGGGTCATTGGTGCCGGATTCAATTTCCAGCGTTGAACCAACACGTTCGTTCAGGCTACGACCTTTGAGTAGAGAGAAGACCGCGGCAGCATCGGTGGAACCAACAATCGCACCAACCAATATGCCTTGCAATAAATCTAAGTCGAATAACCACGTTGCCATCAGCCCGGTTAAAATGGTGGTGATCGCAACGCCAAATGTCGCCAAAGAGACCGAGGGCCATAACGCAACCCTAAAGCTGGCGACCCGCGTTCTCATCCCACCATCAAGCAAAATGATGGCTAATGCGAGGTTACTAACCAAATAAGCGATCGAAAAGTTATCGAATAAAATGCCGCCTAAGCCGTCTTCCCCCGCTAGCATTCCAACGGCTAAAAATACCAAAAGAATTGGGATTCCCAACTTAGAAGACACTGGGCTTAAAAGAACGCTAAGTGCGATTAACAACGCACCTATTAGAAAAAAACTGTTAATGGTGTCTGCGTCCATTCTCACCCTCCCTTAATGAAAAACGATAATAATTGTGATGAGCAAGGCTACTTCGTTAATGAGGTAATGCCCTAATCTGCCTCCCCTTTACACCGTCTCAAAATGCGAGGTTGTACGAGAATGACTCAGTTATATTACTTTATTGTGCGTTAAAACGGTGATTTGATGCGAAAACTTTATGTAAATAAATTACTTGTGAGCTTTCTTATCTACGCCTTCTCTCATTGAGAGCCACAAGATCACCACCAATATTTACACAGCATCTCCAAATTCAATGAAGAAAAGATTAATGGCCAGTCTTAATCATGCTTGTTTATCCAATCAACCTTTAGACCTTTGGCTAACTTAACAGTTTATTAACATAACATTTTACCCCTTTATTCGCTGCAAAAGCCCATAGTATGGAGGTTCCTCATTTTTAACACCCCGACTAAAGTTGAAAAGAGTTATTGCCAACACCTTGCTAATGTACATATTGAAACATTTCATTAACAACAATACCAATCGTAAGGAGACGGCAATGGCATTTGAAAGCGAAGAAAGAGCCAAAGCCTATTGGGACAAAAACGTGAAGCTCATGATCGGCCTAATGGTCATCTGGTTCGTCGTGTCTTTCGGCTGCGGCATTTTATTTGTCGACGTACTAAATCAATTTCAACTAGGCGGTTACAAACTCGGTTTCTGGTTTGCTCAACAAGGCTCCATCTATGCCTTCCTAGGAATTATTTTCTATTACGCATGGAAGATGCGCCAAATTGACCGTGAATTCGGCGTGGACGAATAAGGAGTCACTCAGATGGATTTGAAAACTATTACCTACCTGGTCGTTGGCGCCACGTTCATCCTGTACATCGGGATTGCTATTTGGGCTCGCGCCGGCTCAACCAAAGAGTTTTATGTTGCTGGTGGCGGTGTAAACCCGATTGCAAACGGTATGGCAACCGCAGCCGATTGGATGTCCGCAGCGTCCTTTATCTCAATGGCAGGCTTAATTGCCTTCATGGGCTATGGCGGCTCAGTATTTCTAATGGGTTGGACTGGTGGCTACGTTCTGCTTGCGCTGTTGCTAGCGCCTTACCTACGCAAATTTGGTAAGTTTACGGTGCCAGAGTTTGTTGGTGAACGCTTTTACTCCAACACAGCACGTATCGTAGCGGTTGTTTGTCTTATCATCGCATCAGTGACTTATGTTATCGGTCAGATGAAAGGCGTGGGCGTTGCGTTTGGTCGCTTCTTAGAAGTGGATTACTCCACTGGCCTATTAATTGGTATGTGTATCGTTTTCATGTACGCGGTTCTTGGCGGCATGAAAGGCATCACTTACACGCAGATTGCTCAATATTGCGTACTCATTCTTGCTTACACTATCCCTGCAATCTTTATCTCTCTGCAACTCACTGGTAACCCAATCCCACAAATTGGTCTAGGGAGTACCATGGCTGGTACCGATGTCTATCTACTCGATCGGCTTGACCAAGTGGTGACCGAACTCGGATTCAGTGAATACACGACCCAAGTACGTGGCGACACACTTAATATGTTTGTCTACACCATGTCACTGATGATTGGTACTGCCGGTCTACCACACGTAATTATCCGTTTCTTTACCGTGCCGAAGGTTCGCGACGCACGTACATCAGCAGGCTGGGCTCTGATCTTCATCGCAATCCTTTACACTACTGCACCAGCGGTATCAGCGATGGCTCGCCTCAACCTAATGAATACGGTAAATCCAGCTCCGGGTCAGCACCTAGCGTATGACGAGCGTCCTGCGTGGTTCAAAAACTGGGAAACAACTGGACTACTCGGTTTTGACGATAAAAATGGCGATGGCAATATCCAATACACTTCAGATGCGTCCACCAACGAACTGCGCGTTGATAACGACATCATGGTATTGGCTAACCCAGAGATCGCTAAACTACCAAACTGGGTGATTGCACTTGTGGCAGCAGGTGGTCTTGCAGCTGCACTATCTACCGCAGCAGGTTTACTACTCGCCATTTCTTCAGCTATTTCCCATGACTTAATCAAAGGGGTTATCAATCCGAACATATCCGAGAAAAAAGAGCTACTTGCTAGTCGAATATCAATGGCAGTAGCGATAGCAGCCGCAGGCTATCTCGGTTTAAATCCGCCTGGATTTGCCGCAGGTACGGTAGCACTCGCCTTTGGTCTTGCCGCTTCATCCATCTTCCCTGCATTGATGATGGGCATCTTCAGCAAGAGCATCAACAAAGAAGGCGCAATCGCCGGTATGATTGCGGGTATCAGTATTACGCTGTTCTACGTATTCCAACACAAAGGCATCCTTTTCGTTGCTGATTGGAAATATCTAGAAAGCTGGGGAACAAACTGGTTCCTGGGTATTGAGCCAAACGCGTTTGGTGCTATTGGCGCACTATTTAACTTCATCGTCGCATTCGCTGTCTCCAAAGTAACAGCAGAAACGCCACAAGAAGTAAAAGACCTAGTCGAACACGTTCGCGTGCCAGTAGGTGCTGGTAGTGCAGTGGATCACTAAAAACTAATCAAAACCACAAAAGCCCCGTTTGGAACCAGCCGTCCGGGGCTTTTTTATTCTCACTTTTCAGTTACCATATTCGCAGTATGTCGTTGCAAGGAAGCCAAGATGTTCAAAAACAAGCACTTTATTCTCGCTCTACTGATTGCGCCAGTTCTCTCTTTGATCGCTTACTTCGGTACCGATATGGCCCTCAGCGAGAAGCCCCACGCGGCACAAGAAGGGGAAACTTACAAACTCGCGAGTAAGTCTAATTGTCGTTACACCAGTGGTCTGTGTGATATGGAAAATGGCGATTTTAAAGTGAAATTTCGCTCGGAAAAACTCACTAAAAATAACTTAGAATTATCACTCAACGCCGCTTACCCACTCGAAGGTGTTAAAGTTTCTATTGTGAGTGACAAAGAGAAAAACGCTCAACCGATTAATATGAAGCCCGCCGATCAAGCAGGCCAAAGCTGGTACATCACCTTACCAAAGCCTGCATCTGCAGAAAGCTGGTTAAGAGTCGTCATTCAATCAGGCGGTACACTGTATTATGGTGAAACACAAACCGCATTTGTGAAGTACGAAACCTTATTTACTGAATAACGGTGACAAGCTAATTCACCGGTATTCAAACGACAGTGACTTAGTTTCACTCAGCATAAATGAATTCCTACTCAGCCGACGCCTTTGCGTCGGCTTTTGTTTCAGTAAGTCTTTCTTCAACAACCTCTTACTCTAAAAAGGGTTGCCAACTCACAAGTTAATTGATAATAATTATCATTACATTTAATGAGAGGTGGTTATGGACAACAAACGGGACATCTTTAACGCATTTTTTAAAGCCCAAGATAGATTCCTTCTCGCCGCACCACATGGCTTTGAGCCAGACGTGATTCATGACTATATTCATTGGGGAATGGTGTTGTCTTCTTGTTATGAACACGATGCCGATGAAGAAAATCTATTGTTGTGTGAGCTGTTTTTACGTCAGGTTTATTTCCATTTACTAGACGCAATTCAAGACTCAACTCGCAGTCGTATCTTCCGTCGTGTCTGTCTCGATTCTATCCATACGCCATTATTCTGCCTCAAACGCTATTACTACCAGTTTGAACAAGGCGACGTGAAATTTCTCGCACTACAACAACAATTACGCCTGATTCAAATCTCACTCGATTAACCAAAAGGATCCCTACCATGAGCACCGAATTCCGCATAGAAACTGACAGTATGGGCGAAGTAACGGTCCCTGCAGATGCTCTCTACCAAGCCCAGACTCAACGCGCCGTCGATAACTTCTCATTCAGTCAACATAAAATGCCATCTGGTTTTATCAAAGCGTTAGCACACATCAAGCAGACTGCGGCACTCACCAACGCACAGCTAGGGCTGCTTGAAGGAGATATTGCCAACGCGATTGCTGACGCAGCTCAAGCAATTATCGAAGGCAATCATATTGAGCAATTCCCAATTGACGTGTTCCAAACGGGATCAGGCACTAGCTCAAATATGAATGCGAATGAAGTGATTGCAACACTGGCCTCCCAGCATCTAGGCGGCACTGTCAGCCCTAATGATCACGTCAACATGGGACAAAGCAGCAACGATGTGGTACCGACGGCCATTCAAGTTAGCGCAGCATTAGCCATTGAAAAACAGCTCTTCCCGGCCCTGTCACACCTAAGCCAAACACTAGAGTCTAAGCAACAAGCATTGAAAGATGTTGTAAAAACCGGTCGCACCCACTTAATGGATGCGATGCCAATTACCTTTGCTCAAGAACTTGGCGGTTGGCAGTTCCAAATCGAGCATGCAAAACAAGCGATTGAACAAACACTTCCTGCTGTAAAAGCCTTAGCCCAAGGTGGTACGGCGGTTGGAACGGGGATCAATGCCGATCCACGCTTTGCAGACTTATTCGCTAGCAACCTAACCCAGTCAACTCGTATTCAGTTCACGGCCAGTGATAACTTCTTTTTCAATTTAAGCAGTCAAGATGCGATCGTCGCTCTGTCGGGACAGCTCAAAACAGCAGCAGTTGCGATCATGAAGATCGCAAATGATCTTCGTTGGATGAATTCAGGCCCATTAGCTGGTTTAGGTGAGATTGAATTACAAGGCTTGCAACCGGGTTCTTCCATCATGCCTGGCAAAGTAAATCCTGTGATCCCAGAAGCCGCAGCTATGGCATCAGCGCAAGTCATTGGTAATGACACCACCATTACCGTCGCAGGCCAAGCGGGCAACTTCCAGCTTAACGTCATGCTGCCAGTTATTGCTCATAACGTATTGGAGAGCATCGAGTTACTCTCTAACAGCGCAACCGCTTTAGCTGACAAAGCCATTGCGACGTTTGAAGTTCGCCAAGATAACTTGGATGTAGCACTCGCCAAAAACCCTATTTTGGTCACGGCTCTCAACCCTGTCATTGGTTACCTAAAAGCGGCAGAAGTCGCGAAAAAAGCCTACAAACAGGGACGCGCGATTATTGATGTCGCGGAAGAAGAAACTGATTTGGATAGAGCCACACTAGAGCGATTGCTTAATCCAGCCAAACTGACTCAAGGCGGCGTCGCAGAATAAGCGGCAAACTCAGCCTATCAACTAAGATTACA
This sequence comes from Vibrio sp. OPT46, assembly GCF_015163535.1. Classification (NCBI taxonomy): domain Bacteria; kingdom Pseudomonadati; phylum Pseudomonadota; class Gammaproteobacteria; order Vibrionales; family Vibrionaceae; genus Vibrio; species Vibrio sp. OPT46. The sequence continues at coordinate 31,709 of NZ_JADDYG010000867.1, forward strand.
AACATCGAGACCTCCATTCGGAGGTCTCTTTTTATAGCGATTTTTCAAACACTCCAATCCTAAGCAACTCGATTGAGCACCGAACGCAGCTTAAGCGGCTTAACTGGCTTAGCAATAAAGCTGAACCCATTTGCTTTGATGCCATCAAGCATATCATCGGTACGATCTGCACTGATGATGACGCCTTCAAAGCTGTGGCCTAATCTCAGGCGGCATTGCTGTAGCACTTCTAAACCAGTACGACCATCATCAAGTCGGTAATCGGAGAAAATTACATCCGGAATCCAACCATCCTCAAGCGCTTGTAGACTTTCAACTAAATCAATCGCAACTCGTGTATCGCAGCCCCATCGGGAAAGTAAGTTTTCCATGCCGACTAGAATGTCAGGCTCATTATCGACACATAGGATTCTCAGATGACCAAGTTCAGATTGCTTACTCATTGCCACGTGAACTGGATGAGGCTGAACATGATCAGCTTTATCTAGGGTGATGGAAAAAACACTGCCTTTTCCAACCCAAGAGCGCATCGAAATTTCATGCCCAAGTACCTGAGCAATTCCTTTCGAAATCGCCAAACCAAGTCCGAGACCTTGGTCGGAACGAACTTGAGTTCCGCGATTAAACTCTTCAAAAATCTCTTGCTGCTTCTCTTCTTCAATCCCCACTCCATTATCCCATACATCAATACGCACTCGCCCTTTCACGCGGCGAACACCAAGTGCGACTTTGCCATTCGGGTTATAACGAAACGCATTGGTCAGGAAGTTTTGCACCACACGGCGCAGCAGTTTGGGATCCGACTTAACCATGAGTGAGGACGGAATCATGGTGAACTCTATACCTTGCTGTTTGGCTAACGCACTAAACTCAGCATTCAAATTCGATAACACATCATTTAACGCAAAGCCATGCACGTTGACTTCCAACTTGCCCGATTCCAAACGCGAGATATCCAGCAAATCTCCAATTAAGTCTTCGGCAGCCTCTAAAGCACTTTCAATGTGTGCTGACAGCTTTTTGGCTTCGCTGTCTTTGGCGACTTCCGATAGTGAAGATGCGAATAGACGCGCCGCGTTGAGCGGTTGCATCAAGTCATGGCTTACTGCCGCCAAGAACCGTGATTTGGACTTCGATTCCAAATCAGAGCGCTGCGTCGCTTCCACCAGCTGCTTGTTGAGTTGTTCTAATTCTCGAGTCCGCAGACGTACCCTTTCTTCCAATGTCTCGTTGGCGTCTTTCAGTGCTTGCTCTGCATCACGGAATACGGTGATGTCGGTAAAGCTCATCACAAAGCCACCACCTGGCATTGGGTTACCTTGCACCTCTATCACGCGACCATCGGGACGAACCCGAGAAGAGGTGTGCCGAGTCCCTTGCTCAAGGTGATAAACACGGCGACGAACGTGGTCATCAGGGTCACCAGGGCCACACAACCCCTGCTCTGCATTGTGCCGAATCACATCCGCAATCGGTCGACCTACTTGAATCAGGCCTGGCGGAAATTCAAAGAGTTCTAAATAGCGTTGGTTCCACGCTACCAAGCGTAGTTGCTTATCGACGACCGCAATACCTTGTCCAATATGCTCAATCGCGCCTTGGAGTAAACCCCGACTAAAATCGTACAGTTCAGAGGCTTCATCGACGATAGTCGCCACCTCTTCAAGCTGCATGTTTCTTCCTTGCAGAGCGGAAGTAAGTACTAACTTAGCAGAAGATGCTCCAAATACCCCTGCTAGCACACGCTCCGTATGCCGAATCAGAGAAGATGGCGCTTGTTGATTCGGCATCAACTCTTCTCGTTGCTGGCTCCAGTAGGCTTGAAACGCCGCTTTAACTCGCGTTCGTCCTACAAATCTAGACGCTAGCATTTCCAGTTCTGCAACCGTAACGCGGCTCTGGTACAGACTCATATTTTCGCTTTCAGGCAGCGGTGTACCAACGAATGATGCCGATTGTAAGCGCTCACTTAGGCTTGGTCGGGTAGCCATAGAAACCACAACAAAACACACTGCATTAGCGACCACACTGAGGATCATCCCCCAATCTGAAATCGCGATATCAAAACTAGCCAATACCTCTGGTGGCGTAATCAACCAGATCAGGAAGTTATTACTGGCGTCTCCGGCAAGCATGTCTGTTTGGCTCATTAACGTAATCAACCAGGTAGCAAAACCCACCGCGAGGCCAACATACACACCTTTCTTATTCCCTTGACGCCAATACATACCGCCAACCAGCGCAGGAGCGAATTGCGTGATAGCCGCGAACGAGAGAAAGCCGATAGCAGACAGTGAATGAATAGTGTCCAACGCTTGATAGAAACACCACGCGCCAATCAACAAAACTAATATCAAACCACGGCGGATCCGCAGTAATAATTCAGAAAAATGCTGATGGTTACGCTGCGTCAGTCGCATGCGACGCAATAGCAATGGCATAACCAAGTCATTCGAGACCATGATCGCTAAGGCAATCGTCGATACGATAACCATGCCACTTGCCGCTGAAGTACCGCCTAGAAACGCAAGTAAGGCGATTTCACTCGCCCCTACCGACATCGGCACACTGATGACATAAGTATCAGGCGAAGCGCCACTCAAGAGACCTTGCCCTACCCACGCAATAGGTAAAACAAAAATCCCCATTAAGATCAGATAAATGGGGAACAACCAACGAGCCACGTGCAAATCTTGAGCACGTTCATTTTCCACAACCATCGTATGGAATTGTCGCGGAAGGCAAACGATCGCCAGCATCGTGAGTACAGTATGAATCAATATAGTCGGGATATTTGGTGACTGATACGTCTGTGCGGCAACATCAATTAAGCTCAAATTCTCGGTGTTCATCGCCAACCAAACAATGAAAACACCAACCACTAAAAAAGCCAGCAGTTTGATAATGGATTCGAAGGCAATTGCCATCATCATCCCACG
>NZ_JADDYG010000867.1:34700-50427 GCF_015163535.1 Vibrio sp. OPT46
ATGGTGTTCCGTGTTATCAATGTGGCGGGTACCGAATAGCATCGTAAAAATCGCCAATGCGACCACAACAAACCACGACACGCTATCGTTTTGATAACCAAAATCAGTAGCCAGCTCCGGAGCAATGATTTCAAGCCCCATAGTGATACCACGCAGCTGTAAAGCGATGTACGGCAAAATTCCCGCAACCGCTATGAGCGTAACAACCACGGCCAAACCTTGGGATTTACCGTAGCGTGCTCCGATAAAGTCAGCAATCGACGTGATGTGTTCCCGTTTAGCAATCAAAATAAGCCGAGCTAAAACGCGCCATCCGATGGTAAACACTAAAATGGGAGCAATATAGATAGGCAAGAAAGACCAAGGATTACTGCTGGCCTGCCCGACCGTGCCGTAGAAGGTCCACGATGTACAGTACACCGCAATGGAAAGGCTATAAATCCAAGGCCGCCAGCGCGCTAGCCACCTTTTCTGAATGTCGCCGTACCACGCGATGATAAATAAAGCTCCCAAATACGCTAAAGAAACGGGAACCACCAGCCATCCTTGCATCCGATATCCTTTCTTGCCTTTCTTGCTACTTTTAAAGCAAGAGAATAAAAAAACCTCTCCATGAGGGAGAGGTTTCATTTAACACTGCTTTGATAACGGAGACAAAGCTTAGTTTTTAACCTTTGTTACATAAGTCTAATTCTGTGTTTCAAGTGGCTTGTCTGATACATCAACCACCTGATGTGGGTCTTGCGAATCAAGCTTGATGAACAGAGCCAATAACCCCATCGCGGCCATGCCCCAGAACACAAGCGATCCCCAGTGCTCATAACCCCAGCCACTCAATACGGTCATTAACGCGATAAATGCGCCCAACGGAATCGCGTTATACAACGCTTGCAACGCTACGATCTTATTTTCTTCGGAGTTTTGGATATATTGGATCGCGGCAATGTGTGCGGTAGCGAAAGTCACACCATGCAATAGTTGAACAACCACCAAAGCAATAATTGATGTTGTCGACGCCGTAATACCCCAACGCATCATTACACCAACGGCAGCAGCAATAAACAGCGCGCGTATCGACCAACCTACGAATAAGCGCTTACTCAATGCAAACACTGCCACTTCTGCGGCCACTCCTAAGCTCCACAAGTAGCCAATGACATCTTCCGAGTGACCAGCGGCCTTCCAGTGAATCGCACTAAAGCCGTAGTAAGCCGCATGACTGCCCTGAATTAGTGACACCAACACTAAGAATTTTAGTATCGGCTTGTCGGTCAAAAGAGCGGTCAGCTTTGGACGTTCTGCGCTTTGCCCACCGTGCGTTACAGGCATTGGGTTAGTCGGTCGCATAGCAAACAGCAACGAGATAAACACGCCGAACATCGCAGTGTACAAGATCATATCGGAGCCAAATTCAGCCACCAGGTAGCCCACTGCCGTCGAGCCTGCGATAAAGGCGATCGAACCCCATAGCCGCGTGCGGCCATAATCGAGCATTTTCAGGCGAGCGTAGTAATTTGCCATCGCGTCCGACAACGGAATAATCGGTCCACAACAAAGATTGAACAACACTGTCGCTAGTGCCATTAACCAAAAGCTACCACCCGTAAAAAAGTGAAATCCAACAAAAAGGAGGGCAGCGAAACTCAACCAACGTAAAGCAGGCATAAGATGTTCGACTTTGTGTACTCGTGGGGTGATCACGATATTGGCAACACAACGTGTCGCAAGGCCTAACCCGACCAGCAAACCGATATCTGTCGAAGATACGCCCTGATCCTTAAACCAAAGTGACCAAAATGGCAGATACACGCCATACGCAAAGAAGAATCCGAGAAAGTACTGGGAAATCCAGCCATACGGAGAAGGTTTCAACATTACTAATATCCTAAAACGGGAACACCAACGTTCGAGCCGGGAATTATGGATCGCCATGCGTATTATAAAAAGGGAAGAATAAGAAACTTATCGTTTCCTCGATGGAATACTAACTTTGCGACATTTGGCATCTTCAAGCGAAAACATCGTAATTTAGACCAAAGTCGTCTGGCTTCCGGTAAGAAATTTGTCAGACTTAGAGAGTGTTCCTTCCATCATTATTGGGTGTTCTCATGCCTGACAAATTTAACATGCAATCTCCACCGTTCGATCGCTTAACTGAAGCACAACAAACGCGACTGCGATCGTCTCTGGACGTCGCCTACTATCGAGCTCGAGATGTTATTTTATCCTGCGGACAGAAGAACCCCCACTTACATATTCTGATCAAAGGCGCGGTAGAAGAGCGCTCCAACGATCAACAGGAAGTGTTCGCACATTATGCCAACGACGATATGTTCGATGTACGCTCGTTACTTGAAGACAAGGTACGTCATCACTACATCGCGCTTGAGGACACGCTCTCTTACCTACTGCCGAAAGAAGTTTTCCTTGCCCTTTACAACGAAAATGGCCAGTTTGCAGCCTATTTCGATAACAATTTATCGAAACGGCAAGAGCTCATCGAAGCGGCCCATCAACAGCAAAACTTAGCGGAGTTTATTCTCACTAAAGTTGACCGCAGCATTTATCACCCACCGATGATCCTTGAACCAAATACACCAATTCACGAGGTAACGCGTGCCTTAAAAGAAAATGGGATTGACGCTGCATTGGTTCAACTCCATGGCGATGATCCACGATTGGAAAAATGGCCATCAGCCCACCCGTACGCAATAGTGACTCGTACTAATATGCTGCATTCTGTGATGATAGATGGTTGCGCGCTCGACACACCAGTGGGTGAGATCGCGAGCTTTCCTGTTTATCACGTTGATGATGGTGACTTTCTATTCAACGCCATGATCACAATGACCAGAAATAGAATGAAACGCCTCATGGTATGTGAAGGCAACAGAGCCGTCGGCATGCTGGATATGACCCAAATTCTCAGCGCGTTCTCAACCCACTCTCACGTGTTAACGCTCAGTATTGCTCGAGCAAGTAGCGTGGAAGAGCTCGCTTTGGCCTCAAACCGCCAACGTCAATTGGTCGAGAGCTTATTGAAAAACGGCATCCGCACTCGCTTCATCATGGAGCTTATCTCAGCCGTAAACGAACAAATTATCGAGAAAGCGTTCGAGTTAGTGATACCACCAGCCTTGCACGACCATTGTTGCTTGATCGTACTCGGCTCTGAAGGCCGAGGAGAGCAAATTCTCAAAACCGATCAAGACAATGCCCTGATTATTCAAGATGGTTTGGAATGGCCTCATTGCGAACAAGTGATGCGATCCTTCACACACACCCTACAACAGCTCGGTTATCCACTTTGCCCTGGTAAAGTGATGGTTAACAACCCGAAATGGGTCAAAACACAGCAAGAATGGATAAGTACCCTAAACCACTGGATAGCTAAAGCCGAACCAGAACAAATCATGGACTTAGCTATTTTCAGTGACGCCCATGCTGTTGCTGGGAATTGCGAGCTGCTGGCTCCAATTGCGGCGCATCTTCGTGACACAATGAAAGATCGCATGTTGATATTGTCTGACTTTACTCGCCCTGCCTTGCAGTTTTCGGTGCCCCTAACTCTATTTGGCAACGTAAAAAGTGCTAAAGACGGATTGGACATTAAACGCGGCGGTATTTTCCCAATTGTACACGGCATTCGCGCCTTGTCTTTGGAGTATGCCATTGAAGAGAAGAACACGTTTGAACGCATTGAAGCTCTGAGAAATAAGCGCATCTTAGAATCCGAAACGGCAGATAATCTCAACGAAGCACTGAAATTGTTCTTTAAACTTCGTCTTAATCAGCAACTCAAAAAGCAAGAAGCGTTGAATAACATTGATATTAAACAACTGGATAGAACTGAGCGTGATTTGCTTCGCCACAGCTTACATGTGGTGAAGAAATTTAAGCAATTTTTAGGCTTCCATTATCAAATTCGTGATTAACCCTGATTTTCATAAATCACAGAGGCGTAGGCAATGAACTGGTTACAACGCAAATACTGGCATTACAAATTGAAAGGCTCGCCTTATCAGTCGCTGTTTTGCACGCCAGATAAAACAGAATACGTCTCTCTTGACTGCGAAACCACCAGCCTTGACCCAAATCGCGCCGAGCTGGTGACTATTGCAGCCACCAAGATCATCGACAACCGCATCATCACCAGTCAACCATTTGAAGTCCGCTTACGCGCGCCGCAATCGCTCGACTCAGGCTCGGTCAAGATCCATCGAATTCGCCACCAAGACTTAGTCGATGGCATCAGTGAAAAAGAGGCGCTGCTCGAGCTGCTCGACTTTATCGGCAACCGACCACTTGTGGGCTATCACATTCGTTACGATAAAAAGATCTTAGACCTTGCTTGTCTGCGGCAACTTGGCTTCCCACTTCCTAACCCACTTATCGAGGTCAGTCAGATTTATCACGATAAGTTGGAACGACATTTGCCGAATGCCTATTTCGACTTAAGTCTGGATGCCATTTGTAAACACCTCGAACTTCCTATCCAAGACAAACACGACGCCTTGCAAGACGCGATTTCTGCCGCTTTGGTCTTTGTCCGCTTAACGAAAGGCGATTTACCCAACCTAACCGCGCCGTATACATAAAAATCAGTTGACCTAGCTCCCAGAAATACTTTTGTTTCAGCGATTTCCCGGCGCTTCCATCACTCTCATCCTAAAGTCTAATTGTGGAAATACGCGCGGTGACTGACAGTTATAAGCACAACGTCGTCATTACCACGACCAAGTTATTTAGAACCAAAAAACAGCCCTACAAAAATATATTCAAAATCTTATCTAGATTGGTGTAAGGCCGAGAAATAAGGCACAAGGAGAGAAGCCATGAGCGAAGCCCACGTTTATCCGGTAAAAGAAAATATTAAAACTCATACACACGCGGATAATGATACTTACTTAGCCATGTATCAGCAGTCGGTAACCGATCCAGAGGGCTTCTGGAGCGAGCACGGCAAAATCGTTGATTGGATCAAACCTTTCACCAAAGTAAAAAGCACTTCTTTCGACACTGGCCATGTTGATATTCGCTGGTTTGAAGATGGCACACTGAACGTCTCGGCTAACTGTATTGACCGTCATCTTGCAGAACACGGGGACGACGTCGCCATCATTTGGGAAGGCGATGATCCAGCCGACGACAAAACACTCACTTTCAACGAACTGCACAAAGAAGTGTGTAAATTCTCCAACGCATTGAAAGAGCAAGGCGTACGCAAGGGCGACGTGGTGTGTCTATACATGCCAATGGTGCCAGAAGCCGCAGTGGCGATGCTCGCTTGTACCCGTATTGGTGCGGTTCACACCGTAGTATTTGGCGGTTTCTCACCAGAAGCACTATCCGGCCGTATCATCGACTCTGACGCTAAAGTCGTGATCACCGCTGACGAAGGCGTACGTGGCGGACGCGCTGTTCCACTGAAAAAGAACGTGGATGAAGCACTAACCAACCCAGACGTAAAAACCATCAATAAAGTCGTCGTGCTTAAACGTACAGGTGGTGATGTTGAATGGCATGAACACCGTGATGTTTGGTGGCACGAAGCAACAGCCAACGTTTCTGACGTTTGCCCACCAGAAGAGATGAAAGCCGAAGACCCGCTGTTCATCCTCTACACATCTGGCTCGACAGGTAAACCTAAAGGCGTACTACATACTACAGGCGGTTACCTCGTCTACGCGGCAATGACCTTTAAATATGTCTTCGATTATCAACCAGGTGAAACCTTCTGGTGTACCGCGGATGTGGGCTGGATTACAGGCCATACTTACCTAATTTATGGTCCACTAGCGAACGGGGCCAAAACCATTCTGTTTGAAGGTGTTCCAAACTACCCAAGCACGGCTCGTATGAGTGAAGTGGTTGATAAGCACCAAGTGAACATTCTCTACACTGCGCCAACCGCTATTCGTGCACTAATGGCAAAAGGTAACGAAGCGGTAGCAGGGACATCACGTTCAAGCTTACGTGTAATGGGTTCAGTAGGTGAGCCTATCAACCCTGAAGCGTGGGAGTGGTACTACAAAACGATTGGTAACGAGAGCTCGCCTATCGTTGATACTTGGTGGCAAACAGAGACCGGCGGTATCTTAATTGCACCACTACCAGGCGCAACAGACTTAAAACCAGGCTCAGCAACTCGACCATTCTTCGGAGTCCAACCTGCACTGGTTGATAACATGGGCAACATCATTGAAGAAACCACAGCAGAAGGTAACTTGGTGATCCTTGATTCATGGCCAGGTCAGATGCGTACTGTTTATGGCGACCACGAACGCTTTGAACAGACCTACTTCTCAACCTTCAAGGGAATGTACTTTACTAGTGATGGTGCTCGTCGTGACGAAGACGGCTACTACTGGATCACTGGCCGTGTTGATGACGTACTAAACGTGTCGGGTCACCGTATGGGTACCGCTGAAATTGAATCAGCGCTAGTGGCGCACCACAAGATTGCAGAAGCGGCGATTGTTGGTATTCCACATGACATCAAAGGCCAAGCTATCTACGCTTACATTACATTGAACGATGGTGAATTCCCGTCAGCTGAGCTGCACAAAGAAGTTAAAGATTGGGTGCGTAAAGAGATTGGTCCAATCGCGACACCAGATGTACTGCACTGGACAGATTCCTTACCGAAGACTCGTTCTGGTAAGATAATGCGTCGAATCCTGCGTAAGATTGCAACGGGCGATACAAGCAACCTCGGAGACACGTCAACGCTTGCCGATCCGAGCGTGGTAGACAAGCTTATCGCAGAGAAAGCAGAATTGGCATAAATTCAACCAACTGTTTTAAAAGCACTTTAAAAACCGCCATCACTCATGGCGGTTTTTTGCTTTAGTGCACAAATTGGCCACAAAAAAAATATGGCAATTATGTTGTTTTTGTTAACTTGGTTACAGAAACGAGAGTGGCTATTAGGAGATTAGACCAGTAAATTGCTGCTAATTGCTATGAATTAGCTATAATCTTGGTCGATTTTTTAAAATTTGCTCGGTTTTAACAAAAAAATCGTGCTGAACTATCGTATATTTGGGAATATAAACGTTCCACTCACGATAAGGGAAGATAGCAACACAATGTCTGCAAAGTCACGGATTCTTGTTCTAAACGGACCAAATCTTAATCTATTGGGTCTGCGCGAACCGACACACTATGGTCACAGTACCTTAGCTCAAGTTGTGGATACTCTTACAGAGCAAGCCCATAACGCTGGGGTAGAACTGGAACACCTACAATCAAATCGTGAGTACGAACTGATTGAAGCCATTCACGCTGCCTATGGCAAGATTGACTTCATCATCATCAATCCAGCGGCTTTCACTCATACTAGTGTGGCGCTGCGAGATGCATTACTTGGCGTCGCCATCCCATTTATTGAGGTGCACTTATCAAATGTGCACGCACGTGAACCATTCCGTCATCACTCTTACCTGTCAGATAAAGCAGAGGGTGTGATTTGCGGTTTAGGCGCACAAGGTTATGAATTTGCTCTGTCTGCAGCGATCAATAAGCTACAGGCAAAGTAACCCTAACACTCTGCAACCCTACGAGGGTTGTCTTAATCACAAGATAAAAGAGAAAGAAAAGATGGATATTCGTAAAATCAAGAAGCTAATTGAGTTAGTTGAAGAGTCTGGCATTGCTGAGCTAGAGATCTCTGAAGGTGAAGAGTCAGTGCGCATCAGCCGTCATGGCACTGCAGCTCCTCAAGCACCAATTCACTACGCAGCAGCTCCAGCGGCGGCACCTGCTCCAGTAGCAGCGGCACCAGTAGCGGAAGCGCCAGCAGCAGAAGCTCCAGCAGCAACACCTGCAGGTCACCAAGTTCTTTCTCCAATGGTTGGTACTTTCTACCGCTCTCCAAGCCCAGACTCTAAAGCATTCGTAGAAGTGGGTCAGAAAGTAAATGCTGGCGATACTCTATGTATTGTTGAAGCAATGAAAATGATGAACCAAATCGAAGCGGACAAATCTGGCGTTGTTACAGCAATCCTAGCTGAAGACGGCCAACCAGTTGAATTCGACCAACCTCTTGTTGTAATCGAATAAGCGGGGCTTGCCTTATGCTAGACAAAGTAGTCATCGCGAACCGAGGTGAAATTGCACTTCGTATTCTTCGCGCTTGTAAAGAATTAGGTATTAAGACCGTCGCTGTTCACTCAACAGCGGATCGCGATCTTAAGCACGTACTACTCGCAGACGAAACCGTATGTATCGGCCCTGCTCGTGGTATCGACAGCTACCTAAACATTCCACGCATCATTTCTGCAGCAGAAGTGACTGGTGCTGTGGCTATCCACCCAGGTTACGGCTTCCTGTCTGAGAACGCAGACTTCGCAGAGCAAGTTGAGCGCAGTGGTTTCATCTTCGTTGGCCCAAAGGCAGACACTATCCGCCTAATGGGCGATAAAGTATCTGCTATCAATGCAATGAAGAAAGCAGGCGTTCCTTGTGTACCGGGTTCTGACGGCCCTCTAGACAATGACGAAGAGAAAAACAAAGCATTTGCTAAGCGCATTGGTTACCCAGTAATCATCAAAGCATCTGGCGGCGGCGGCGGTCGTGGTATGCGTGTTGTTCGCGCAGAGAAAGACCTTATCCAAGCTATTGCAATGACACGTGCTGAAGCAAAAGCGGCGTTCAACAATGACATGGTTTACATGGAGAAATTCCTAGAAAACCCTCGTCACGTTGAAGTTCAGGTTATTGCTGACGGTCAAGGCGGCGCAATCCACCTTGGTGAGCGTGACTGTTCAATGCAACGTCGTCACCAAAAAGTAGTGGAAGAAGCTCCAGCACCTGGTATCACCGAAGAAATGCGTAAGTACATCGGTGAACGCTGTACTCGTGCATGTATCGAGATCGGTTACCGCGGCGCAGGTACGTTTGAATTCCTATACGAGAACGGTGAGTTCTACTTCATCGAAATGAACACTCGTATTCAGGTAGAGCACCCAGTAACAGAGATGGTTACTGGCATCGACCTAATCAAAGAACAGCTTCGCGTTGCAGCGGGTCAGCCTCTGTCATTCACTCAAGATGATATTAAGATCCGTGGCCATGCGATTGAGTGTCGTATCAACGCAGAAGACCCTGAGCGCTTCCTACCATCTCCGGGTAAGATCGAGCGTTTCCACGCTCCTGGCGGTATGGGTGTACGTTGGGAATCTCATATCTACACAGGCTACACAGTACCACCTCATTACGATTCAATGATTGGTAAACTGATCACTTACGGTGAGAACCGTGATGTAGCGATTGCACGTATGAAGAACGCACTGGGTGAGATGATCATCGAAGGCATCAAAACTAACGTGCCACTGCAATTCTCCATTATGAATGACGAAAACTTCCAACACGGTGGTGCAAACATCCACTACCTAGAGAAGAAGCTTGGCTTACAATAAGCCTAAGCAAACGTCTTAAAAAATGCCCACTCCCGTGGGCATTTTTGTTTTATATGTACGCGAAGGGCTCAACATATAAATCGGCTTATTTGGGTATATACTCAAACAAATCGTAGAGTTCTGGTAAACTCTGCGCCACTTCATTCACTTTAAGAGCAAAAACCAATGCCTTGGATTCAAATCAAACTCAACGCGACCAATGAAAACGCTGAGCAAATCGGCGATATGCTAATGGAAGAGACTGGCGCGCTGTCTGTTACATTCTTAGACGCGCAGGATACACCTGTATTCGAACCTCTACCTGGCGAAACTCGCTTATGGGGCGATACTGATATTCTGGCACTGTATGATGCAGAAGCAGACACTAACTTCATCATCGACCAAATTAAAGCGAGCAATATGCTGGCTGACAATTTTGCTTACAAAGTAGAACAGCTTGAAGATAAAGACTGGGAACGCGAATGGATGGAAAACTTCCACCCAATGAAATTTGGTGAACGCTTATGGATTTGTCCAAGCTGGCGCGACATTCCAGATCCTGACGCTGTTAATGTTATGTTGGATCCAGGCCTTGCATTCGGTACGGGTACTCACCCTACAACAGCACTTTGTCTTGAGTGGCTAGAAAGCATGGACTTAAGCGGTAAGACCGTTATCGACTTCGGTTGTGGCTCAGGTATTCTTGCGATCGCAGCGATCAAACTGGGCGCTGAAAAAGTGATAGGGATCGACATTGATCCTCAAGCCCTGCTTGCTTCAAAAGACAATGCTGAGCGTAATGGCGTTGCAGACAAACTAGAAGTTTACTTACCGCAAAATCAACCAGAAGGTCTCGTCGCTGACGTCGTTGTGGCCAACATCCTTGCGGGACCTTTACGTGAACTTGCACCTATCATCAAAGGACTAGTTAAGCCAAATGGCGACCTCGCTATGTCCGGCGTATTAGACACTCAAGCTGAAGATGTTGCGAACTATTACCGTGACGAGCTTCACATTGACCCGATTGTTGAACAAAGTGAATGGTGTCGCATCTCTGGTCGTAAGCAAGGCTAGACAAGGTTTTCAGAGCTAATTGTTTGAAATTCATACAATTTACAAAAACAATTTGTAAATGCTCAAATATTAGTCTTTTCACGCAGTGAAAAAATGCGTAAAATGCGCGCCCTTGCTGGTACAGAACTGTGATGACGTTTTGAAAATCGGAAACTATCAACTTAAGAACAATCTAATCGTAGCCCCTATGGCTGGTGTAACGGATAGACCGTTTCGCGAGTTGTGTCTTCGCTATGGTGCGGGAATGGCCGTCAGTGAAATGATGTCTGCTAACCCAAAACTATGGGGAACGTCAAAGTCGAAACAGCGCATGGTACACGAGGGCGAATCGGGCATTCGCTCTGTACAGATTGCGGGTTCCGATCCACAGCTTATGGCGGACGCAGCTCAATTCAGTGTTGAGAACGGTGCACAAATCATCGACATCAACATGGGCTGCCCGGCAAAAAAAGTGAATAAGAAGCTAGCGGGCTCTGCTCTGCTTCAATACCCAAACATTATCGAAGAGATTTTGAAAGCGGTCGTGAATGCAGTGGACGTTCCTGTAACGTTAAAGACTCGAACTGGCTGGGATACAGACAACAAGAACTGTGTCCAGATCGCTAAATTAGCCGAAAACTGCGGCATACAAGCTCTTGCTCTGCATGGCAGAACGAAAGCATGTATGTACAAAGGTGAGGCCGAATATGACAGCATTAAAGCGGTAAAAGAGGCGATTTCAATTCCGGTTATCGCGAACGGTGATATCGATAGCCCGGAGAAAGCCAAATTTGTACTGGAGTACACCGGTGCGGACGCTTTAATGATTGGACGCCCTGCCCAGGGTCGTCCTTGGATTTTCCAGGAAATCCATCACTATTTGGAAAACGGCACCACAATGGAGGAACTTCCAACTGAGGAAGTGAAAACCATTATGCTTGGTCATGTAAATGCTCTGCATGAGTTTTATGGGGAGTTCTTAGGTCCACGTATCGCGCGCAAGCACGTTGGGTGGTACCTGAAAGAGCATGAACAGGCAAGTGAGTTTCGCCGTACCTTCAACGCTATCGACGCAGCTCCGCTGCAAATTGAGGCGTTAGAAGGTTATTTTGATAACGTTGCATCATAATTAAGAGAAGAGCTAGACCGAATATGTTCGAACAAAATCTGACTTCAGAAGCATTAACAGTAACTACAGTAACGTCACAAGACCAGATTACTCAGAAGCCTTTACGTGACTCTGTTAAAGCGTCTCTTAAAAACTACCTTGCTCAACTAAACGGCCAGGAAGTAACAGAACTATACGAATTAGTTCTAGCTGAAGTTGAACAGCCACTACTAGATACTATCATGCAGTACACTCGCGGTAACCAAACTCGCGCAGCAACTATGATGGGTATCAACCGCGGTACTCTTCGCAAGAAACTTAAGAAATACGGCATGAACTAAGACCGTTTTTCAAAAAGTATTTGGAACAAGCCGTTACCTTTTTAGGTAACGGCTTTTCTTTATCTACTAAAACACTACGAATAACGCTCACTTTGTTCAGTATTACCAACTGGCTTTAAGATAACTACTGCTGAGCCAAACAATAGGAAAGCCACGAAAGCGACCCATTCATTGCCTACAGAATACGCGAAGCCCGCCAAGGCAGACCAAGTCGCGACACCAAAGTGCATCATACTCATTCCAAAAGACATTAACACACCTCGATATTCATCAGATAAGCTTGCGATATGTGCTTGTAATGCCGGAGAACCAACCCCTCCAGCGAGAGACCAGAGCACTAGAGCTGGAAGATAAGCGGTCACCGTACTCATCTCATTTGAGAACACCCATGCACTACAAGGTATGCACACCATTAAGGCCACTCGCATAACGGCTCGAGAGCTACCAAGCCAGCGAGAAGCTCTCGCCACGCACATATTTCCAACCACACTCACGATCCCTAGAGCTGCATAAATAGCGCCCACCCAACCGAGCGCCAAATCGCTGGTATGTCGAATATGAAGGCCTATCAGGTTAAATACACCAATACCTCCCCCTAAACCTAAACACATCGCTAGAATCGCCCTCAACGCGCCAGGAACATGAATGACGTCTGTGATAGGTGGCAGAGTATCTGACTTCTTGGACTCATTATGCTTGTTGTTCATGAACACTACGCTCATAGCACCGACAAGAAGAGCCGCAACGCCCAAAATAATAAAAGCGGCACGCCATGATAAAAGCTGGGTCAACAATGCTCCGATCGCCGGGCTAGTTATCATACCTAGCGTTAATCCCGCCTGAACCATCACAATTTGACGCATCGCTCTATTACCCTTCGCGTCTCCCGCTAACGCGAATGCAATTGGCAACATGCCTGCACTTGCAATACCAGTGATCACTCGAGTTGCAATAGCAAGTTCAAAATCATGAACTATGCCCGTCGTAATAGACGCAACCCCAAATACAAAGCAAGCAGGCACCATGATACGAATACGCCCAACTCGGTCTGATAAACGGCCCAAGTAAGGAGCGCAAATTGCTATGGCTAAACTATATGCCGTAATAAATAAGGTCACCTGACTCGGTTGAACACTTAAATCATTTCCGATGGGTTCAAGAATAGATCCAAGCATCAACTCATCAGCACCAACAAGAAAAGCAACGAGAAATAGGATCATGGACTGCATCATAGCTCCACCTCCTGTTCTGTTTCCGATTCAGCACAAGTGAGCAACGAAATATCTAAAACTCTATCAGGCCAAGATTGCAAAAATGCCTTCTCATGAGATACCACAATCACGCTACCGGAAAAGCGCTGGAGAGCCTCTTTAAGCGCATTTTTACTACTGCTATCCAAATGTGTTGTTGGTTCGTCCAACAGCAAAACATTGCATTTCTGAACCGATAAACAACACAGTTTCACCCGAGTTTGCTCACCACCGCTCAATGTATCTAAGTGGCGCTGCGTCTTATCCCCCGTGATCCCAAAGCGAGCTAATAGCTTGCGTGACTCTTTGCTTGAGATTGTTGGCGCACAAGAGCACAGCTCCTGTTCAGGCGTGTTCTGAGGATGGCGCCAAGACAAATCTTGAGAAAAATAACCAATCATTGCACCTTTTGCCAATACCACCTCACCAGAGAGTGGCTCGATCTTCCCCATCAGGGTTTTAAGTAAGGTCGACTTACCCACGCCGTTAAAGCCAGCAACAACCAACTTTTCCCCGCGCGCTAACGTGATATCAAATACTGGAAGCAGAGGCTGCTGATAACCGATCATCAACGCTTTTGCCTCAACCACATTCGGTTGCTCAATGGGCTGGTAAGCAAAGTCAAACGTCGATACTTTCTCTACATGATTCAGTTGAATACGTTCGATTTTATCCAGTCTCTTCTTACGCCCTTTAGCAAGACTCGCGTTAACTCCTGCACCATTTTGGGCAATAAATTTCTCTAACTTTCGAATTTCACTTTGCTGAGCCTTATATTGCTTTTCTAATAAAGCACCGTCGTGCTGCTTTTGCTGCATTGCTTTGACATAAGTACCGCTGTATTTTCGAACCGTTTGATAATCAATATCACAAATACTGGTCGCTACTTGATTAAGAAAATCAACATCATGAGAAACCAGTAAAACGGTACCAATGTAATCATTGAGAAACGTGACTAGCCATTCAATGTGCGGAGCATCAAGATAGTTTGTCGGCTCATCAAGAATTAACACATCGGGGTTGCGAAGTAACAACCTGCCTAAAAGGACTTTGTGCCTTTGACCGCCACTTAGCGAGATAAGCGGTGTATCTAAGCCAAATTGATAAATACCAAGACCTACAGCAACTCGTTCAATTTTGGTATTAATTGCATAGAAGTCTTCATCTTCTAAATATGCCTGTAGCCGAGCGACTTGGCTTAAAAGAGATGTAGAGTGAGACTCGGTCATCGCATGATACAAAGTCCAAAGCTTTTGCTCTGCAGCGTATAAACTCTCAAAAGAGCCCTTTAAACACTCATGAACTGTCAGCACATTATCGATCTTAAAATGTTGTTCTAAATACCCCACCTCAAGGTTTGGTAACCATTCAATGCAGCCCTTATCTGCAGATAATTCACCGAAAAGCAGTTTCAATAAGGTGCTTTTTCCAACACCATTCGCTCCGGTGATACCTATTTTCTCTCCCACGTTAATACGAAAGGTCACGTTGTTGTATAACGTCTTATCAGCTATCTGATAAGACAAATTTTTAACTTGTAAAATACTCATGTTTTCAACCAAATAAAAAAGGGCCGGTGATCAATACCGGCCCTTATTTCAATACTGGGTAATGCTTTGTAGCTGCTTAACAGATACAAAAAGGCCGATGATGAAATATCACCGGCCATCTCTTCTCTTTTATCAGGTGTACAAGCTCCTGCGTATAACTTCAGCGAAGCTACCCACACATAAAACACCTGATGAAGATTAATTTAAGACTCCGAGCAACACTTCATCGCGTTTTTTGCATGGAGTTCAGCCTTCTTACAAAGCTTTTAAACAAGAGATATAACATGATTTACTGTTGAAAAAATATTCGATGTGAAGCGTACACCTTTAGAATAAAAAGTACCAGATAATTATTAAAACTATCGTGACTTACACGAAGGTCCACAGAAAGAAGACTTTTCCTCAGTCAATGTGCCAGGTGAACTGCTTACTCAGCAAACACAGCTATGAAAGCACCTATACCGCTCACGTTATACGTACGTAGTGGTGGCTTTGAAGGTTGGAGAGGGTTAGAGGGAAGAAGTAGCGAATATACTTTAAGACACTGGCTTAAATAGGTCGACAAAACAAAATCCATGTTTGGAAAGTTTTAAATGCGCTGAGTTTATATTAATAAGCGCCTATGGCTAAATCAAAACATCTAAAGCAGAGAAATCTCCCCCGAAAATAACATAACCTAGTGAATAAATTTTCCAGGTAATAATAAAGGAAGCTTTGGTAAGTAAGCACAAGGGCTGAGAACTAGCGCTCGATACTAGGACCCGGTTCAGTAGAAACCACACAAAACTGAGTTCCACTTCACTCATAACAGGGCTTAGAAAGCATCGCCAGAGGGAAGCCGGCCTCTCGATGCAAGGTTTCAATATGAAAGTGGGTTTAAGGTAAGTCGGGGAACCAAAACGAAAAAAGCCCCAGTCTTTCGACTGGGGCTTAATATAAGTGGCGGAGTGGACGGGACTCGAACCCGCGACCCCCGGCGTGACAGGCCGGTATTCTAACCAACTGAACTACCACTCCGCAGTGG
>NZ_JADDYG010000867.1:50500-50599 GCF_015163535.1 Vibrio sp. OPT46
ACTTTAATAAGCAAGTGTCCGCTTTTGTCTTCACTTTTCGAAAAAGTGAAAATAAAACTAAAGCCTGGCGATGTCCTACTCTCACATGGGGAAGCCCCA
>NZ_JADDYG010000868.1:0-582 GCF_015163535.1 Vibrio sp. OPT46
GATGGTTTATCCACTCTTTGTCATCGTTTAGCTGTAGATACGGACAAGGACTATAAATATAAAGGATCGTCAGCTCTATATGAGCTTCTGGACACTCTTAGGGGGTTTTATAGAGACTTACTATGGAAACTCGAAGATATGGGTTATGAGTTTCAATATACATCTGCATTTTTGAACGTGCTTTAGTTGATTTTCGGGGATTCCGATTAATGCTTCCACTAACTAAACACATTAACTCGGATTCCCTTTGCTCCCTGTCGCACTTACAAGGTCATAGCGCTAGATTTTAGGTGTATGTACTGGATAGAAACTAGGCATGGGTATAGAAGTTAATCAGAAACACCTCGACTTGAATTTACGTTTGACACTAATTAATAAATCAGCACTCAGAGGGAAATATTTTGTCAGATTTAGACTTCACGAAGCACTGGACATCCGAACGTACCCGCAAAAAGCAAACAGCTCTAACAAAGCTATCAAATGGACTTCTAAAAGAAGTAGTCGAAGACCCATTCTCTAGAGACTTGTTTGAACTCGAAGAAATTGAAGCGATGAAAGTCGCAGCAAAGGCTTTGAGTAAAG
>NZ_JADDYG010000868.1:637-5053 GCF_015163535.1 Vibrio sp. OPT46
CAAAAGATAAGTTTACCAAAATTAAAGAGAAGAAAGCCCGTATCGAAAAACGCAAGGCTCAAGAGTTAGCAAACATCAATAAACAAGCGAAAAAATATGCTATTGAGGTATTAGATTCGCTTAATTCCAATCCGGATACTTTTACACGAGAACAGCTGTGCCTATGGGTGACGGTCGCTCACTTTACTAGTTCTGTTTTAGATCCTGAGAGTTGGGAGATAGACATTAACGATAATATTGCTAATCACTATTTAGAGAGTGATCACGCATTAAGAAGGCGTAATGTTTGGACTATGAGAAGTAAGGCTCTAAACGCTTTCGAAAATTATTTTAAAAGAGCATGGCAATTCTCTTTTGAAACAGACTCTTGGGTAGTACGAGTGCCAATTAAAGAGTCCGTAGCACAACTTAAGGCACTAATAAATCATGATGAGTACATCAAAAATGAAAAGCTATATGCTCATTTACTTGAGCCTTTAGAGGCTTACAATCGTGAGGTTGATGCAATTAAACGACGCAAGAACATGAAGTCTATTTAACCAGGAGAAGATTCACCAATGACATACGAAGAATTGTACGCCGACTGGGAGTATTTGTTTAAAAAAGTTGGCTGTGCTGAAGACATGACGGGTGGTTATGTTGACTCTGAAGATTTAGAGGAACTACTTAAAAAGCCAACTAAAGCTACAGCAAAGAACTGCTTGAATAGACAGATCGATTATTGGTTCAGAGCTGGAATTCAGTTCGACTATGACCTCAAAGGTAGGTCGGTTTTCGATCTCATAGAAGAGTATCCGAAGATAGAAGAAATCGCAGACAGACACTTTGTTGATTTAGATGATTGTCCCGACCCTTTCGTTAAGACAAATGATTAAAGGGGAAAGCATGGTAGATTTAACTATTTATAATATTCGACCTGAGCCTAAAGAAGCTGTCTGCATTGGCTGCGGGTGTAGTGATAATAATGCATGTTTTGAGAACTCCCAGGCATGTTATTGGCTAAAAGTGGATAGAGAAAAACAGCAAGGTGTTTGCTCAAACTGTCATGACCTTTTGTCTCAGTAAATTTAGGAAATGGATGAATTTTCTATAATCACAATCGCTTAATGCCTAACTATAGGAAGGAAATAATGAGTCGTCTTGAAACACTTATAGAACAGAGCAGTGATGAACTTTGTAGTGTGTCAGTCCCTGTTAAAGAACAGTGTCTGAACCGATGCAATGAATGTCCAGTTGATGATGAGTTAATTGGAACGTTGACAACAGATAGTAAGAGCTCAACAGAAGAGTCACCAAATGAGTGAGAAAGTACTTCTAGGCACATTATTGGTTGCAGGTTTTTTGTTAGCAGTGAGATGGGCATTTAAGAGTGATACATCTTCATTTGATGAAGCACTTGACAGGTTTCTATCAAGTGAACGACCAAAAGAGAAGAAAGGTAACTCAAATCGCAGTAGTGCTTACGAACGACGCAGGAAAGCTATGTTTAGCGGCACAAATTCTATGGGTTGCTATCAAAAGCACAAAAAGGCCAACGAAAGGCTTCATCGTAAAAGGTGAACCTTGGTTAATGAGGATTAGTCTGAAAGCAATCTGACCGTTTCGTTTCCACGATTTGATTAGGTCTGACTGGTTACCCTAAATAGATTCTGCCCCTAAGTTTCTTAGAGTTATCGTTTATTAATTTCCTAGCGATTTCCGTTTGACGCATTTTATCAAATACATCAACATACTTTTAGTTGGTTATCTCTCTTCATCTGTAATCTCGATAAATGGGAGCAGGTCTTACAATCGATTCAATAAAAAGGGAAGTATATGTCATTTTTCAAAAACCAATTAGAAAGCTTGCAGGTAATGCTCCTAACGGACTTAGATGAAAGTGTAATGATGGACTTGTTAGCTGGCTCTAGCGTTTATACTGACCACGTAGAAAAACAGGCTCGTACTTCAGCTAAACTTATTGAAGAGTCAGATGATCTTTCGGAAGACGAGAAAGAACAGCAACTAGAGTTCCTAAGTGATGAAATGAATTATGCTAAGGAGGCTCAAGAGCTTGCAGAAGAACTTGCAATTATAGGGTTATACAAGACTATAGAAATCCGTATTTCCAAAGCGGCTAAAGCTTCTAACTTACTTAATAATAGTAAAGTTAAAGAATTGTTTATAACAGAAAAACTAATCGACCATTTCAATTCAATTAATATTGATATGATCTCTGTTTCGCATTTCAACGAGTTCAAAGAACTAAAGCTATTGAACAACTGCTTAAAACATTCTGGCTACGTAAGCCAGTCACTTGCTGACACCAATCCTTCTGTTTGGTCGAAAGACCAGAAGATTACTGACTTCGCTAAACATTTTCGCCGTTTATTGCTTCCTAACATCAAATTTTTGAGTAACTTAGGTAGCGAAATTCGGTCAAAACTATAGATCTTACCTCATATACAGTACTGTGGAGGATCTGAATCATGAGCCAAGTGGACAATAAAAATTATAGTGAGCTGCGGTAGGTCGAATGCGGGTGTTCGATTAAGTCACAATGTATAATTAAAACTCTCAGATCGTGTATGAGTTAGTACAGATAATTGATGATCATTGTAAATACAGATCAATACTCTATTTAGCGAACAGTGAAAAGTAGCCCCATATCATCCAACATGGTGACTAGGTTTATTATCTAATCTGGAATGTATTGGAGTTAATGGGTTTGAAAACTCTCCACTAACAGGGTTCCCCCTAGTCGCCACCGAGGCCCACCCGCCGGACTTACCCCTGCATTACTAAGTCTCGTTCCTCGCCAAGTATTGCCGCTCATGGGCTGTTGTCCACCAGCGCTAGTACGATGCCAACAAAACCCCATTGTCACCGTCCTAGCAGAATGCTGGTGGCCATATGATCCGCCTTCGGCGAGCTAAAAAGCATTTGTAACGCTTTTCTTAACGGCTTCGCCTAAAAAGCTGACCCTCTATCGAGCCCTATTGTGTCGCCTTTGTCCGGCCCAAAGTCCAGATAATAAGTTAATTATATTTTACAAAGATTGGTGTTTAAATATGGTATCTTTTTGTTGTTTTTTATATAATTATGACATGGTTGAATCAGGTTAAATCAATTGCTTGGGGGCAGTATGATAAAGGTATTAGAGAAGAAAGTTTCTCTCCATAGAAATAAACTAAGAGTATTCTTCGAAGGGCAGTATTTACTAATGGCGGGTTTTAAAGGAGGGGCTAAGTTTCAGCTTAAGTCTGACCGTACAAAGAAAGAAATTAAAATAGTTATTGATCGTTTCGGCTCTCGACAAGTGACCAACTCAAGACGAAACGGTAAAGAGCGACCTGTCATTGACTTAAAGCACGCTGACTTAGATATTTTCGGAGACCATGTAAAAGCCTACATCAAAGATGGTGAAATCCGAATTGTCGAATTGCATTCAGTCCAAGAGATTCGTGACAGAGAGCTGAGGTTTAAGGATATGACGAGAAATCTTAAGCCTTTAAACCATGCCGTATTCAGCTTGAATTCTAATTTAGTACTCCTTTCTAACGAGTTGGAATACAACTCGCCAATAGAGCTGTTTGATCTAAAGAAGAGTAGCATCAAGGCTGAAGTGATTAGCTTACAAGGTGCGCCAGAGGCTAATTGTTACTTTTACTTAATGACTGCCTTCATCAAAACACTTCAACCATCTGCAATTTTTATAGATACACAGTGGACAGATCCTCTTGAAGCCGCATTTTCCCATACTATGAAAAATATGGGGTACGTAAAAAATGATGAATTGAATGGTTACTTATCTAAAAATATCACAGGGGCTGAGCTTGGTTCTGCTTCTGTTGAACTAACTCCGGCTTCACCTATCAAGAAGTTAAGTCTCGATAGAGTGATAAAGACTTGGAGGAATCTCAAACAAATAGAGCGTGTTCAGAGAGCTATGTCAAAGTACAAAGCGAATATACCTTTATCCACTTCAGATATATTTAATGGTATAGGGGTATTGTGCTCAAGTATTTCCGATGGACTTAAGCGGAGTAAGCTTTCTACTTTCGTAAAGGTAATTGTCGAATCGAGTGAAAGGTACTTCAATGCATGTCTGCAAAATAATCCTGTGTGGGCTGTGGAGGCACCGGAAGAGCAATACGGATTAAATATGCGATTGGAGAGTGTTGATTTGTCCAGAGGTGGCGTTAGAACGGAAGTCAATTCAGGATCGCTGCCTTGCGAAGGGAGTTCCATAACCGGCAGATCTAAGAACGGAAATAAATTTGCAGAAGCACACAAAAATACAGGCGGGTGTTTTATCGATTTCTTGCATTGGCAGTCGATAACGAATCCAATTATTTCTGTTTTTGAGAATGTTACTTCATTTACTAAATCAAACTCATACGCTGTTATCGTAGATACGTTTAGTAAAGTGTTTGG
>NZ_JADDYG010000869.1:0-245 GCF_015163535.1 Vibrio sp. OPT46
TTCTTGATGAACTCCCAGCTTGTCCAATCAGGAATAGTACCTGGCGTGTAAGCATAGCCAGATGGGAACCATTTCAGGCCAATCGCAAAGGTAAACAGTGCTAACATTGCGATAACCATTTGTGGAATAGCTTGAATGATCAATGTGCCAGGCGTTACGAATGCATCGTACTTACTACCGCGCTTCCAGGCGGCAAAAATACCAAGGACAGAAGCGATGGAGAAAGAAAGTACAACCGCAGTACC
>NZ_JADDYG010000870.1:0-233 GCF_015163535.1 Vibrio sp. OPT46
TACGTACCAAACAAAAAAATCTTTCGAACACGATACGTTTTGCATTCCGTGAAGGCGCAAGATCCTATCATTTGACACGTTTTTGTCTATCTTTTTGCCATTAAAAAATCCAATAACTTACTTTTCACTGTGTGATTACGGCCTTTGATAGAACAAATCACTACTACAATAGTTAGACCACAAACATTTATTGCTATAATAATTTTAGCTCTTCTTATTTTGTCGAAAAGGCG
>NZ_JADDYG010000097.1:0-352 GCF_015163535.1 Vibrio sp. OPT46
ATAAAGGCGTCTGATACATGGCTTAGCAGTTTATCGTTGAGATCTTGCTGGCCACCATATGGGTCATGGATCGTGCCATCACTCTCCATTGCCATCGCGTTAATGGTTAAATCACGACGTATCAAATCTTCTTCTAAGGTGACGTTTTGATCGAAGAAACATTCAAAACCAGTGTAACCAGAACCTGACTTTCTCTCTGTTCGTGCAAGGGCATATTCTTCTTTACTTTTGGGATGCAGAAATACAGGAAAGTCTTTACCAACGGCGGTGTATCCTTGGGACAGCATCATCTCGGGCGTCGCGCCTACGACCACCCAGTCGTTGTCATAACTATCAATTCCGAGCAATTTAT
>NZ_JADDYG010000871.1:0-768 GCF_015163535.1 Vibrio sp. OPT46
GACCAAGTGCCACTAAAAGATATTCGCACGATTGCCAACACAATGTTGGAATCCGCGGAAAATACAAAGGACCCGATCCTACTTGCATCTGATGTGCGCTGTGCACTAAAGCGTACGCTTGTTAACTTAATTGCAGGACAAAAGAACGAGTTAAATGTCTACGCACTGTCTGATGAGCTAGAACAAATGCTACTAACTTCACTGCAACAAGCACAATCTTCTGGTACGGTAACACTAGATAGCTTCCCAATTGAGCCAAACATTCTTGGTCAGTTCCAACAAAACTTGCCATTGATCAGACAACAGCTTAAGCAACAGGGGCTACCTCCGATCCTTCTCGTTATGCCACAGCTGCGCCCTCTTCTAGCGCGTTACGCTCGTACATTTACACAAGGGCTGGCAGTATTGTCTTACAACGAAATCCCAGAAAACAAACAAATCAATGTGGTAGGAAACCTTGGTTAATCTTATTTCAACACATGCGATGTACGAACATTTGGTTGGTCTCGCAGTACAACATATCGTCACGGATGACGATCAATTAGTCTTTGATGCTTTAAAACACAATGATGTCCAACACGCATGCCAAGCAATTAGGGAAGCTCAATCAGGGGAAGTAGAATTCCAACACCTGACGTTGAGATTTGGTATGCGTGGAGAACAAAGTGTCTATCAATTCAAACTCTCTGAACAAATGCAGTACTGCCTGGATTTGTTCAGTCTTTACCTTGCACTAAGACAAACACAATTTCAGTTAGAAGCCTTTCA
>NZ_JADDYG010000872.1:0-265 GCF_015163535.1 Vibrio sp. OPT46
GCGTGTTTTAGTATAATTTCCTTAGTTGCTTATGTAACTATCTATTTTAAAACAATTGCTTGGGGGCAATATGAAGATTTCATCATTCGATAAGAAAGTAGTCATTTCATTACTTAATCAGCTGACACCCGAAAAGACTGAAACATCCACGGAGAGAAACGGCGAAATAGACAAAGTAGCCCTAGCTGTTCGATTAGGGAAAATCCGATTCATTAAACAAGAAGACCAGTATGTAGATTTAAAAGCTCTATCTGGTGACCTATTT
>NZ_JADDYG010000873.1:0-234 GCF_015163535.1 Vibrio sp. OPT46
GAGCTCTGATGCTTTGCCTATGTGTGTAATGACGGCGTAGGTTTGCTCAGGAACAGCCAAGAGGTCTAACCCCGAGTTGGAAGAGTTCGTTGATCTTGATGCGTTTGCTGTTGGACTACACTCATAACCTGCCCAGTACTCAAGTTGTTGGTTGTTTGAATACGCTTGCGTCACATCAATCACGCCAAAGTAAGTACTTTCCGAATTATTAAGGTTTTCAGATGAATAAAGACG
>NZ_JADDYG010000874.1:0-245 GCF_015163535.1 Vibrio sp. OPT46
TGCTATATCATTAGCGCCGAGTATCGAAGAGAGATCAAACAGCTCAACGACAGCATTAGTGAATTGAAACAAGCGCTTGAGTTGCTTGTTTTACCAGAAGATGTAGAAGATATTCTTTCTGTGAAAGCAAGCTTGAGTGAGCGTTTAGTTGAAGTAGGTGACTACAATGCGGCATTAACCGAGTATGTTGCTTCAACCAATATCGCCGTCGAGTACGGCTATATTGATGAGTACGTATTGGCCAT
>NZ_JADDYG010000875.1:0-692 GCF_015163535.1 Vibrio sp. OPT46
TACTGTTTTTGCAACAAGTATGAGTCTAAAAAACAACTGACCCGATGACTTCAAAGTCATGTAATTAATGTTTATAAAAGACAACAAATCTTTCACAACAGGAAAGATATAGTCTTTATTTTTATAAATTAGAAAATTCTAATAAAAATGTAGTACTTAAAATTTTATCTGTTTATTTTTGGAACAAGAATCAAGTTTTCTTGTTTATTTCCCTCAAAAAATAAATAGTTCTTTTCTTTTTCCGCAACGAGATCACCGTTTGAATAAAGCTTTCCAATAATCTTCATTTTTCCTTCACCAGCTTGAATTGGTGCAATTAAAAACGAATACTGCACAGGCAACTGAACACCTTGGTAGCTCTGAGATGCCGATTTAAAGCATTGATTATCAATAATTTTACATATTTCCACTTCAAGAGAAGTAATCGAAGGTGGAAAGTAGCCGTCGACAGAAACCCAACCATAGACTGATGCCTGACTCTGTGTATCAAAGCCATCCACCCCATTGACGGACACAGTCTGACTGCACCCACTCAGTATGAATAACCCAATAAAACCAGCCCATATAGAATTGTTCATTATGACCCCATAAACGTATTTTATATAATCTAGCTCATTTGAAATTCACACAATTCTTTATGTAAAAATATAAAAGATCAACTTATATTTATACTACAAGCGGACAATAAATCG
>NZ_JADDYG010000875.1:702-5914 GCF_015163535.1 Vibrio sp. OPT46
AACGGACACAGTCTGACTGCACCCACTCAGTATGAATAACCCAATAAAACCAGCCCATATAGAATTGTTCATTATGGCCCCATAAACTTATTTTATATAATCTAGCTCATTTGAAATTCACACAATTCTTTATGTAAAAATATAAAAGATCAACTTATATTTATACTACAAGCGGACAATAAATCGCATTTTTCAACAACACGTAGTTAACATGGACTGTAATTTCAAAAGCAGTTTCTGTTCTCTTTCATTCCTTCCTTAATTGAAGTTTATTAGAGAAAAGTGATATTCATATATATCATTACCATCGAGATATGCATCTGAACACATTTACTTTTGCCTTTCTATTTCTCTCAACACATTTAAAAGCCAAAATATAATAACAACCGACTAATATTGATAAACATGAAGAGATACATCTAATATTTTCCTTGATAAAATTTCAAAAGGGACTATTCCTATGTCAGCACGCCAAACTATCGATGAGATTTTGCTAAAGTTTGCTCATCAAATAGGCTTGCCTGCACTGCATCTAACGGAAAATGAAGTAAGCTTAGCCTTTGATGATAATCTAAGGGTGCATATCATCTTTCATCCTGAATCGACAACTCTGCAGCTCGAAGCTGAGATTGTTGGCCTTCAAATTGTAAATTCCGATCTTTATCGCTCTTTCTTGGCCTTTAATTATCACTGGCCTGAGCACCAGTTATTTTTTAGTTTAGATAACCACCGACATGTCCTATGTTTAAATCGACTCATTAACATTAGGCGACTGGATTACGAATATTTTGAAACAGCTTTAGCAGAATTGCTGACGCACAGCGAGTCGTGGGAAGCGTTATTGTCTTCTCATGTAACTATTGATAAGGCACCACCGATGCCACAAACTTTAGACTTGAGAGTTTAGGTGTCTTTATGTCCAATGACATCCAATCCACATACACCAATTCATCGGTTCATGACGTTCAACAAGCGCAGCAAAGTGATGCAGTGCCGCAAGGAACGTTTCATGGCCGTAAAGTCACCCTACTCTCCTCATCAGAAAGCAGTCTGATGCGAACAAGCTCTAAAAGAGAGCTTGGTGAATGTTTAAATCAATTTGCCAGTCTCGAATCTTGCAATCGCGTTTTGGACTTTGATCCACAACTCAATATTGACAAGCAAAACGCCGCCGTAGAAAAGCTTATGGAACGAAAAGTGGCGATAATTCAACGTTCCTGATATCACAATATAAGCAGGTTAAACATCTAAGTTAACCTTCAGCCGACAAGCTCACGCTAATAAAAAACCCCGAAGATTCGGGGTTTTGATTCATACTGCTTTTTCTTTATTAATTACTTAGTTTCACTAGAAGAAGCCTAACGGGTCGATGCTGTAGCTAATCAGCAAGTTCTTAGTATTCTGGTAGTGATCCAGCATCATCTTGTGCGTTTCGCGCCCGATACCCGATTTTTTGTAACCACCGAACGCTGCGTGTGCAGGGTAAGCGTGGTAACAGTTAATCCAGATCCGGCCAGCTTCAATATTACGGCCCATACGATATGCAACGTTCGCATCACGTGTCCAAACACCTGCGCCTAAGCCATATTCAGTGTCGTTTGCGATTTCCAACGCTTCAGCCTCATCTTTGAATTTGGTGATAGCGATCACTGGGCCAAAGATTTCTTCTTGGAAGATTCGCATCTTGTTGTGGCCTTCCAACATGGTTGGCTGAATGTAGTACCCCTGGTTGATAGACTCTGGCTGTTCTGACACTCCACCACCAAAGACCACTTTTGCGCCTTCTTCACGGCCGATTTCCAGGTAACTTAAAATCTTATCAAACTGTTCTTGAGAAGCCTGAGCACCGACTTGAGTATCGGTATCGAGCGGATTACCTTGTTTAATCAGCTGTGCACGTTCCGTCAGTTTCTCTACAAACTTGTCATAAATCGCTTCATGAACCAGTACGCGAGATGGACAAGTACAAACTTCACCTTGGTTGAAGAAACCAAGTAACGTACCTTCGATACACTTATCAAGATACTCATCTTCGTAATCGAAGATATCTGAGAAGTAGATGTTTGGAGATTTACCACCTAACTCAACTGTCGATGGGATCAGGTTGTCTGCTGCACATTTCAGAATGTGGTTGCCAACTTGCGTAGACCCGGTAAACGCGAGTTTCGCAATGCGGTTGCTGGTTGCTAATGCTTGACCCGCTTCAGAACCATATCCGTTTACAACGTTGATGACACCAGGAGGAAGAAGGTCACCGATTTTTTCCATCAGAACCAGAATCGACGTTGGGGTTTGCTCTGCTGGCTTCAATACCACACAGCAACCCGCCGCTAGTGCCGGTGCTAGTTTCCAAGCCGCCATCAACATTGGGAAGTTCCACGGAATAATTTGACCAACCACACCAATCGGTTCTGGGAAGTGGTAGCTTGCGGTGTGCTCATCCAGTTCTGCCGCACTGCCTTCTTGTGCGCGAATACAGCCAGCGAAGTAACGGAAGTGATCCACTACTAAAGGTAAATCTGCCGCCAAGGTTTCGCGAACTGGTTTGCCGTTTTCCCAAGTTTCTGCAACAGCAAGCTCTTCTAGATGCTGCTCAATACGGTCAGCAATTTTCAGCAAGATGTTCGAACGTTCTGTCACGCTGGTTTTGGCCCATTTTGCTTTGATGTTGTGCGCGGCATCCAGTGCTAAATCAATATCTTCCTCGCTAGAGCGAGCAACTTTACAATACGCTTGTCCGTTGATTGGTGAGATATTGTCAAAGTACTCACCACCCGTTGGTTTTACCCATTCCCCACCGATAAAGTTATCGTAATGCGATTTAAAGTTAACAATGGCATTTTCACTACCTGGCTGTGCATAGATCATAACTCTTCCTTTTGTTTCTCGTTCAATGTGTTATTGCAGTGTCGTATCGCACTGTTCACAAAGAGCATTACGCAAGTCACACGCCAACTACGCCACACTTGTTGTTAATTAAATGTAAAACTATGATTACCAAGCGATAACAAACCAAGTGAGCGATGTTTGAGCGGATGTATGGTGTGAACACCAATGTTCAAGTGTTCCAAAATGGCACACCCTCACTGTGACAAAATGGTACAGTCATGGAACTTCAACATATTAGCGATAACAATTGGCTTTCAACTTCATGGGTCAGAAGTGAACAAGCGGGTTTAAAACAGCGTCGACGCCCTGAAGATATTCGAGTAACGCCAGCGACGCTCCAAGATAGGCGTCACCAACTCAACTTTTTGCTAGAGGCAGTCACTCAATTTGCGCTCCCTTTGTTTAATCAGCTATTTGCTCATAGCGACAGTCGCTTAATTTTGACGGATTCAGATGGTGTCATCATCGGCAGTTGGGGACAGCCTAGATTTCGTGAGAAGTTGACGGAAATCTCGCTAAGCTCTGGAGCATGCTGGCAAGAAAAGGTCAAAGGCACCAACGCGATTGGTACAGCTTTGGTTGAAGCAAAGCCCGTTTCTGTTATTGGTGATCAGCACTTTATCCAACACCATCGTTTTATTAGCTGTTCGGCTAATCCTATTTTCGATCATCTTGGTAACCTCATTGGCGTATTAGATATTACAAGCGAGCAAAAGAGACATGACTTCTCAACGCAAGTACTAGTACAAAACATGGTCCAGCAAGTGGAGAATCAACTACTTAACTTGATTCCACAAGGGCATATTCGTGTGGATTTAGCGTGCGAAAAAGGTTTACTGAATAGTGGTTGGCAAGGAATTATCATTGCAAATGAAGACGGACAAGTTTTGGCTCACAATCAAGTAGCCTCTCAACTTTTTGCGCAAAAAAGTATCATTGGGCAATCCTTAGACGACATTCTATCCACTCGGGGAAATGAGCACCCTTTCGTTTTCAAAACAAAACCGCTTACCGATAAAGATAGCAAGGTCAAGTCTCGTGCTGTAGCGGCGTCCAATGATCTTCATTATGGCGACTCCGCTGTTGAGCACTGTTGGCAGCAAGCCAATCGCGTCATCGATAAAGACATCAGTTTGTTGATTCTCGGAGAGACTGGTGTTGGCAAAAACGAGTTTGTGAAAGCACTCCATAAAAACAGCCAGAGAAAAACGGGACCGTTAGTTTCCGTCAACTGCGGAGCGCTACCAAAAGATCTGGTTGAATCTGAATTATTTGGCTACGTAGCCGGTGCCTTTACTGGCGCAAACAGCAAAGGCTATCAGGGAAAAATTCGCCAAGCACACAAAGGGATTTTGTTTCTAGATGAAATCGCAGATTTACCCTTGGAAGCTCAAAGCCGATTGCTCCATGTATTGCAAGATAAAACCGTGCTTCCCGTGGGTTCCAACCAAAGCATTCAAGTCGATACGCAAATCATTGCAGCCACGCATAAAGATCTGGAACATTTGGTCAGCGAAGGATTGTTCCGCCAAGATTTGTATTATCGCCTTAATGGCTTGATCATTGAGCTACCTCGCTTTGAGGAACGTGATGACAAACGACAACTGATTGAGAACATTCATCGGCGTCACGCCGAATCTGAACAACAGCTTTGCCCTCACCTACTTTCTCTGATGCTGTCTTACTCATGGCCAGGAAATTTGCGTGAACTCGATAGTTTAATCAAAGTATCCGCCTTAATGGCGCAAGGTGAAGAAATATTGGAACTCATACACGTCCCAGCCCACCTAAGTATGAAACTCAGCCAAGCTCAAGAAGGAGCAGCATCCGCTGAACCAACTTCAGAACTGCGTGCAACCGTCGAAGATAAGTTGCTCAAAACATATCAAGCCAATCAGGGGAACATTAGCAAAACGTCTCGTATGCTTGGTGTGAGCCGAAATACCATTTACAGAAAGTTGAAAAGCCTTGGCATATTAAGTTAATTCTACGACCTCAGATACAAAAAGAGCACCGTTGCGGTGCTCTTTCTCTTTGAAACCTAGCTTACAGGCCGCCTTGTTGTTGTGCCTGTTTTACTAATGCCTGACGTTGAGTTTCCTTCTCAGAGATCACTTGATTGTCCTTGTGCATTTCCTGTTCCAATTCTGCTGGAATGAAAACAAAGTACTTGTTAAGAGTCATCTTAGAACCTCAATTTGCTGTGTTAATTACCTTCTTGGTCGACGTAAACAAAACCAGAAAAACATGTTTTACTGGATCCTTGTTGCTAGTTTCAAAAAATAAAGGATGTTCATATAGTAAACATCCTCCATGTGGGCGC
>NZ_JADDYG010000875.1:5924-6432 GCF_015163535.1 Vibrio sp. OPT46
CGCATTTCCTGTTCCAATTCTGCTGGAATGAAAACAAAGTACTTGTTAAGAGTCATCTTAGAACCTCAATTTGCTGTGTTAATTACCTTCTTGGTCAACGTAAACAAAACCAGAAAAACATGTTTTACTGGATCCTTGTTGCTAGTTTCAAAAAATAAAGGATGTTCATATAGTAAACATCCTCCATGTGGGCGCTAATTATAGGCGTAGTTTAAAGGCTTACCTAGCACTCTTTTTCACCTTTTATGCAATCTGAGTTTCGATCGAAAAACGGGTTTAATTGCCCGTAGTTACTAAGGTATTGTTAAACAGAGAAAAAAGCTTTTACTGTAACTGACGACAGGGATGAGCTTACGAGTGTAGGTTCACTTGCAATTGTGTATCGTAGAGTTCGAATACGATAATAATAGCGCTACATGCCCTTAATCTGCGTAGTTAAAAACTTTGAAGTGATAGACAACCGAAGTCATATCTGTGCAACTCAGTTTAACGATTTGTCTACCAGTTC
>NZ_JADDYG010000875.1:6442-15408 GCF_015163535.1 Vibrio sp. OPT46
AGATTTAATTGCCCGTAGTTACTAAGGTATTGTTAAAAAGAGAAAAAAACTTTTACTGTAACTGACGACAGGGATGAGCTTACGAGTGTAGGTTCACTTGCAATTGTGTATCGTAGAGTTCGAATACGATAATAATAACGCTACATGCCCTTAATCTGCGTAGTTAAAAACTTTGAAGTGATAGACAACCGAAGTCATATCTGTGCAACTCAGTTTAACGATTTGTCTACCAGTTCAATATTTCACCTTTTTTGAGAAATCTTTAGCCACTTTTTTGTGTGAAACGCCCCAAAAGAGCAGACAATTAAAAGTGTGGCATATGACCACAATTGTCTATCCCCACTTAGCATCGGGAGGCGTTTATGAAAAGTAACAAACTTGGCCATGTGATGTCTTTCAGCAGGATGTTTTCCTTCATTGCATTCTTGACGGCCACATTCGCATGGATTCTCAGCATGTACGCCCTATTTACTGTTTCTTTAGTGGCTCTTTTGGTCAGTGCAATTCTCTACCTAAAAGACAGGTTTTATCAAAACAAGAAAACGACCACTGAAAAGAGCGCCTAGGCGCTCTTTTCTATTGGATGTCATTTCCGTGTGACTTGATATAGTTATCAATCCGTTCGAGTTCGTGAAAATAACCATACATACCAATACGATTAATTTCTGGTTCTATACAGTATTTTTCTTCTTTTACCATAGCTTCTACAAACATTCCGCTTGATGCAATTGTGAAAGGTGGACACGCTGAGTAACCATTACTTTCTGCAATATATTTCAATCGCCCAAATTCAAAAATTTGACCTGGAATAGCAACGATAAGGGACAAGACAATTGTTATAGTTATCACTTTAATCGGCACTTTGACTAACTGAGTCATTCGATCAAATAAAATATAGACCAATAATGTAGGGCATAAGAGTAAGCTTGCGATACTTAAAACATATGACGCATCAATGTAGAGCACTTGAAAACCACTACTGAGCTGAAGCGGTAGAGATTCGAAAACGAAATGATGATAAAGGCGATAGATAGAGTAAGTAATCAGTAATATGAACATAAGCAACACGAAAGCTGTGTGAAATGGATGCTTCTGTTGTGTCATTTCTATTACCTTATAGTTGAGGAGACGACAGAGAGCTGCTTAGCTTCACTCTTCGAAGAGAAATATTAAACTGCTAGCAAATGCATGCTCTCCCATTTCTGAGAAGTGCGTGACGAATCAACGTTTAATGTAACTTTTAAATCTACCAATATCTTACAGACACAAAAAAGGATGCCACTTGGGCATCCCTTTATATCTTTATATTTAGTCGGTTTACTTAAAACGATTACACGTCGTAAGTTGTAGACGCTGTGTCGCCGCCTGTACCAGTCCAGTTAGTGTGGAAGAATTCACCACGTGGACGGTCAATACGCTCATAAGTGTGAGCACCGAAGTAGTCACGTTGAGCTTGAAGCAGGTTCGCTGGTAGACGAGCTGTTGTGTAACCGTCTAGGAAAGATAGCGCAGAAATCGTACATGGCATTGGGATACCAGACTCTAGAGATTTCGCTGCTACTTTACGCCATGCTGCTAGGCTGCCTTGTAGGATGTTTTTGAAGTACTCATCAGAACCAAGGAAAGCGATGTCTGGGTTCGCTTCGTACGCATCACGGATGTTGCCTAGGAACGCAGAGCGGATGATACAACCACCACGCCACATTAGTGCTACGTTACCGTAGTTTAGGTCCCAACCGTTCTCGTTAGACGCCTCGCGCATTAGCATGAAGCCTTGAGCGTAAGAGATGATCTTAGAAGCTAGTAGCGCTTGACGTAGTGCATCAACCCACTCTTGCTTGTCGCCTTCAACTGGAGTGATTGTCTTACCGAATAGAGACTCGGCTTCAACACGTTGGTCTTTCAGTGCAGATAGACAACGAGAGAATACAGACTCAGAGATAAGCGTTAGTGGAATACCTAGGTCTAGTGCGTTGATACCAGTCCATTTACCAGTACCTTTTTGGCCTGCTGTGTCTAGGATCTTTTCAACGAGAGGCTCACCGTCTTCATCTTTGTAGCCAAGAATGTCAGCCGTGATTTCAACAAGGTAGCTGTCTAGCTCAGTCTTGTTCCAATCAGCGAATACTGCTTGCATCTCGTCTGCAGACATACCAAGACCGTCTTTCATGAACTGGTAAGCTTCTGTGATAAGCTGCATGTCACCGTATTCGATACCGTTGTGTACCATCTTAACGAAGTGACCAGCACCGTCGTTACCAACCCAGTCACAACATGGCTCACCAGCGTCAG
This sequence comes from Vibrio sp. OPT46, assembly GCF_015163535.1. Lineage (NCBI taxonomy): Bacteria > Pseudomonadati > Pseudomonadota > Gammaproteobacteria > Vibrionales > Vibrionaceae > Vibrio > Vibrio sp. OPT46. Next base: position 8,735 of record NZ_JADDYG010000875.1, read on the forward strand.
TTTTCGCAGCGATACCTTGGAAGATAGGCTTAACCGCTTCCCATGCTTCAGCAGCACCGCCAGGCATGATAGATGGACCGAAGCGCGCACCTTCTTCACCACCAGATACACCAGTACCGATGAAGTGGATACCTTTTTCACGTAGTGCAGCAACACGACGGTTTGTATCTGGGTAGTTAGTGTTACCACCGTCAATAATGATGTCGCCTTTGTCTAGCAGAGGTACTAGCGCTTCGATGAACTTGTCTACAACGTCACCAGCGCGAACCATCAACATTACTTTACGCGGCGTTTCTAGCTTCTCTACTAGTTCTTCTAGAGAGTATGCACCGATGATGTTCGTGCCTTTTGCTGGACCTTCCAGGAACTCGTCTACTTTAGCAGCAGTACGGTTGTGAGCAACCACTTTAAAGCCGTGATCGTTCATGTTTAGGATAAGGTTTTGACCCATTACTGCTAGGCCAATTACACCGATATCACCTTTCATTGTTTCTCTCCAATTTTATTTCATCGACGAGCAGCGTCTTAAGCAATTTTTGCTGCCGCGTCTAAATCTAAATACCATTCCGTTAGGCCCGATTTCGCTTGAATCTTAGCCGCTGGGTATGGCAGTGCGTGTGCTGGTGAACTGTTAATTTCTTCAACAATGTCCGCTTTTCCTGCACCAAGCACTAAGTAACTAATGCGTTTCGCTGCTTCTAATACGCGTGCGGTTTTCGACACACGAAGTTGGCCCGATTCAGGATGCGACGCCACAAGAGATAGGTTCGCATCATCATAATTCGTTTGGCCAGGGAACAGAGAAGCTGTATGACCATCTGCACCAACGCCTAATAAGATCCAGTCAAACACAGGTGTGCCGTTTTCACTCGGGATCACCTCTGCCATCTCTTTTGCAAAGCGCTCGGCTTCTGCTTTAGGCTCATCTTCGCCACGGATGCGGTGAATGTTTTCCGCAGGAATATTTACTTGGCTAAACAACAACGTGTTCGCTTCACCGTAGTTGCTTTCTGCATCGTCAGGGGCAACACAACGTTCGTCACCCCACCAAAAGTGGAGGTTTTCCCATTGAATGGAGGTTGCGTAAGCCTCTGAAGCCAGTAGTTTAAACAGCATTTTAGGAGTGCTGCCGCCAGAAAGAGAGATGTGAACAGGTCTGCCCATTTCGCTAAACGCTTTCATATCGTTAGCTAGGCTTTCAACTACCTGTTCTGCTGTTTGGTAGATCTTATGGTTGATCATAGTTCACAGTAATCCGTATCTGTTAAGTTTTTACATGGGAAACGCCAAGCGCGGCCATCACGCTGTAACAAGTCATCTGACTCTTTAGGTCCCCAAGTGCCGCATGCGTACCCGAAGAGGGATTGTGGATCTTGCTTAAAATCTAAGATTGGCTGTACGTATTGCCAGCACGCTTCCACCGCATCACTACGTGCAAATAGCGTAGCATCACCATTCAAAGCATCAAGTAGAAGACGCTCGTATGCCGTTAGCATTTGCGTTTCTTGCAGGTCAGCGTAATGGAAGTTCATTTTCACTTCCTTCGCTTCAAAGCCTGCGCCTGGCTCTTTCAAGCCAAAGCTCATTTGAATGCCTTCGTCTGGTTGAATACGAATGATCAGCTTGTTTTCTGGTGCGTTTTGACCAAACACAGGATGCGGTGTTTGTTTAAAGTGGATAACCACCTCAGTAACGCGTGTTGGAAGACGCTTACCAGTACGCACGTAAAATGGCACGCCATTCCAACGCCAGTTGTTGATGTACGCTTTCAAACCGATGTAAGTCTCTGTACGAGAATCGTCTGCAACTCCCGGCTCTTCACGGTAGCCGCGTAGGCTTTGCCCACGGACTTCAGACGCCGTGTATTGGCCTAATACTAGGTCATTGCGCAGAGCGTTTTCGTCTAATGGCTTTAGGCATTGAAGCACTTTTACCACTTCATCACGCATCGAGTCTGCATTGATTTGCGCTGGTGGTTCCATACCTACCATTGCTAATACTTGTAGCAAGTGGTTTTGGAACATGTCGCGCACAGCGCCAGAGTTGTCGTAGTAACCACCACGTTCCTCTACGCCAAGGAATTCTGCGCCTGTGATTTCAACGTAATCAATGAAGTTACGGTTCCAAAGCGGCTCAAACATCGCATTAGAGAAACGAAGCACAAGTAGGTTTTGTACCGTTTCTTTACCTAAGTAATGGTCAATTCGGTAGATTTGATGCTCTTGGAAGTGCTCGTGAATTTCTTTGTCCAGAATACGCGCCGATTCAAGATCATAGCCGAATGGTTTCTCAATGATCAGGCGTTTCCAGCCATCCTCTTCACTGTTAAGACCATGTGCTGCAAGACTTGCAGGGATCACACTATATAAACTTGGTGGGGTTGCTAAGTAAAAAAGCGTATTGCGTTGCTCGAATTGATATTCGTCCGCAAGTTGGTCTAAGCGAGAAGATAGCTTACCGTAATCTTGTGTGTCAGAAGTATTAATTGCTTGGTAGTGCAGATGGTTAATAAATGCATCAAGCGTTTCTGGCTCAGTCTTTTCCATTTCCTGAAGCGATTTTTTCAGCTTCGCGCGGTAAGACTCATCACTGTATTCAGTGCGACTTACACCCAGAATGGCAAAATTCTCTGGAAGCTGCTTGTTCGCGTAGAGGTGGTATAAAGCAGGAATGAGCTTACGGTACGTAAGGTCACCTGAAGCACCAAAAATAACGATGCTGCTGTTTTCTGGTATTACCATCATCTTTCCCTTAAAAACGAGGTACTTATTGTGTGCCCGGATACGGCTAGAGAATTAGCCAACCCTATCAATGGCACCTCAAAATAGAAAATTGGTCTTACCTATTACGTTGATAGGTAAAGTCTATGGGCCCAAAGAACCTTAAGAAGTTGCATTTCCGATTCTTGGAAACACGACGTATTGAGGTCATTTAAGTCACTTATGTCTCAAAAGTACACACTGTACTCGCTGGAGGAGAGTCCGACACGGGGCAATATTGTCTACGACTATTTGATTTACATCAACACTTGCCAGTGCAAACGTTTAAATAAGTTGCACAAAACGTCATAAGCGATTGTATTTTATTGATAAAAAAAGTTTCATCTGAACGCTACAAAATTTAAGCAAAAACTCTAATATGGGTAAAAATTACTCATACTTGCAATCCATTACAGTTTTATCGTGATCTGTGTTACTTACTTTTTATTTCATCATCCTATTGATAATGATACTCAATTAAAGATAATGAAATCACTATTAATGTGAAAGTAGAACGCCATGAAATCAAGCGCCATTAACCCACATCCCATTAACCGAATACAATCGGTGCTTGACTACATTCACACCAACTTAGACAGCACTCTGAGCGTAGATGAAATATCAAAAGCAAGTTGTTGGTCGCGCTGGCAACTGCAACGCGTATTTCAACAACACACTGGCGTATCCGTCGCTCACTACATCAGAGAGCTTAAACTTAGCCTTGCGGCTGAGCGCTTAATCCATACTTCTGACCGCTCGTTAGATATAGCGATAGAAATGGGATTTACATCTGAACACGCATTTAGCCGAGCGTTCAGGAATATGTTTTCAAAAAGCCCCCGCGAATATCGAAAAACGCAACAACTCTCCGGGTTGAGGCAACCTTTGACGCTGCGTAAGACACCAGAAGAAGAGAAAAAACATCAGCGCTTTATTGAAGTTCGAATAGAAACAAAACCGGCTTTTGAACTTGCTGGTTATCATGAACCTATTCACGGATTGTTTTCCGCTACGCCCGATTTCCAATCCAAAGTACCGTCACTTTGGTCACGTCTTTATTCATCTGAAAACCTTAATAATTCGGAAAGTACTTACTTTGGCGTGATTGATGTGACGCAAGCGTATTCAAACAACCAACAACTTGAGTATTGGGCAGGTTATGAGTGCAGTCCAACAGCAAACGCACCAAGATCAACGAACTCTTCCAACTCGGGGTTAGACCTCTTGGCTGTTCCTGAGCAAACCTACGCCGTCATTACACACATAGGCAAAGCATCAGAGCTCGCCTCAACGCTGGAATGGTTTATTTTACATTGGCTACCCTACTCTAATTATCATGCTATCGATGGTTATGAGTTAGAGCTTTATCCAGAAGGTTATGATGTTGATAGCGAACAAGCACAAATGCAGTATTGGATTCCTGTCGAGCCAAACGACTCGCTATCTTTAAAACCTAAGAACAGAAGAATAAGTTCCAAAGATTAGTGTTTTGCACCAAATTGTTAACTTTTCCTATTTCTTTGAATATAGAATACAAATAACAATCATTATCAATAAATAGAAAAAGTAGTGGAATTTATAAATATGGAAAGTCCGATTCGATTTCATCGTTCAGCGGTTGCTATCGTCGTATCCGCATTGCTCGCTGGCCACGCCAATGCGACTGAGAGCGTATCCCAACACGAAACGATTACGGTGCTAGGAGAAACATACCGAAACACCGCAACTAAAACCGTTTTAGAACCGGAGGAAACACCGCAAGCGATCACGGTAATCACTAAAGATGACATGGACCTACGCGGCGTAAACTCGGTGAGCGAAGCATTACGTTATGCGCCTGGCGTAAATACAGAATTGCGTGGTGGTGCCGTTTCCCGACTTGACCTATTCAATATTCGTGGTTTTATTAACTACACCAACTTTTATGATGGTCTTCCTTTGCTGTACAACGGTTGGAACCTTCAACCGCAGGTCGATTCCGTTGCTCTTGAGCAAATCGAGGTTTTTAAAGGGCCAACGTCTGTTCTTTACGGCAATATTCCACCAGGAGGTATGGTCAACATTATCGCCAAGGCGCCTCAGTCAACACCCTCGCACTCTGTCTCGATTAGTACTGGGACTAACAACCTAAAAGAACTGACGTTCGACACCACAGGACAAATTGGTGATTCTAATGTGGATTACCGTATCGTCGGCCTGGCAAAACAGCGAGATGGTCAAGCCGATACGTCTGAAGATGAACGTTATGTACTCGCCCCATCTTTCAATTGGCAAGCGACAGAAAGCACATTAGTGAACGTGAATGTTTACTATCAAAATGATCCATCAGCAGGTATCTACACGACTGTGCCTGCATCTGGCTCAGTGATTAAAAACCCACTTGGCTCGATGTCACCAAGCACTTATTTGGGGGATGAGGACTGGAACACTTACGAACGCGAAGTTCTGATGATGGGTTACAAAGTCCAACACGACTTTAACAACAATTGGCAATTTCTACAGAATGCCCGCTACATGACCGCCGATGCCTATCAGGAAAACACATATAACGGTGCACTTGAAGCGGATAACCGTACCGTTGGTCGAAATGCCTATTTAACCGATGAAAAGTCCAAATCCTTTGTGATTGACAACCAACTATCGGGCTACATTAAAACAGGAAATTTTGAACATAACTTATTGTTCGGGCTTGATTATCAGTATCTAGACTCAGATGTAAAATACAAAGACACGCTTGGGTATTCGCTAACTCAGGACATTTTTAATCCTGACCACAACAGCATTGATCGTAATGCACTGAATTTCCAATACAAACAAAACTTGGATATCAAAACGAAGCAGATTGGCGTTTATTTCCAAGATCAAGTTCGTTACGACCAACTTGTAATGATTGCAGGTCTTCGTTGGGATAAATACGATTCAAATACAGACGCCGTTAGCGATTATCTAGGAACAGTATCCAAGAGCAAGGAAGAGTTAGACGATACCAACGTATCTTTCCGAGTCGGTGGTTTGTATGAGCTAGATTTTGGTCTCTCGCCATACCTTACTTACTCGGAAAGTTTCGAGCCAATTGCGGGTGCCGACTCTTCTGGTAAAGCATTTGAGCCATCAACCGGTCATCAATGGGAGTTAGGCTTTAAATACGCACCATTATCTGGTGATATCTCAGGTAACTTAGCACTCTTCCATATTACGAAGAAAAACGCGATCTTGACCGATCCGAATAATCCATATGCACCGAACTATCAAGCGGGCGAAGTGGTATCACAAGGTATTGAACTTGAGGCAAAATGGCAAGCCACAGCACAAGCTGATTTCACTCTAGGCTATACATATACCGATATGGAGATTACCGAGGACAGTTATTACAACCAAGAAGGTAAAACGCCGGTTTGGGTACCTGAGCAAACGGCCTCTCTATGGGCCAATTACTTCTTTGAAGGAAATCTTTCAGGCCTTCGTACCAGTGCTGGCGTTCGCTATGTCGGAGAAGCACAAATTGATGCACAGAATAGTCAAAAAGTACCGGACTACACCTTGTTTGATTTAGCAGCAAGTTACGATTTCTCAACGGTATCTGAATCAATGAAAGGGGCTAGCGTCACACTTTCTGCAAGCAATCTATTCGATAAAGAATACTATTCTTGTTACGACAAAAATAACTGTTGGTTTGGCGCTGAGCGCTCTATCGAAGCGAAGTTAGAATACAACTTCTAACCTCTTAGAACGGAACAGCAGTAATTTGTAAAGCGATGGTTTCTACAATAAGCCATCGCTTTTTATTTTGCATAGAGCATCAATATAAACGCTACCTTGTCACTTTTTTATAGCACCTTTCTGGCCTACCAACAGAGCCATAGTTTAAATCAGCCTCTAGTTCACCAGTGCTGATAAGATACTCCAAATAGCGCC
>NZ_JADDYG010000875.1:15418-30586 GCF_015163535.1 Vibrio sp. OPT46
GCGGAACAGCAGTAATTTGTAAAGCGATGGTTTCTACAATAAGCCATCGCTTTTTATTTTGCATAGAGCATCAATATAAACGCTACCGTGTCACTTTTTTATAGCACCTTTCTGGCCTACCAACAGAGCCATAGTTTAAATCAGCCTCTAGTTCACCAGTGCTGATAAGATACTCCAAATAGCGCCTCGCCGTTGTTCGGCTCGCGCCGATCTTTTCGCCTGCCTCATCAGCGGTCAGCACACTGCCATTTGGGAACAACTCTCTGATCTTGTCTAGGGTTACACCATCAATCCCTTTTGGTAATCGGTTCGGCAAGTTGTCTTGATTGGCATGAGACTGCAGCATTTTATCAACGAGGTTCTGATCCAAACTCTCTACGATGTCTAGTTGTTGGCGTTGGGACACATACTTTTTCAGTGCGGCATCTAAGCGTGGAAACATCACGGGTTTTAACAGGTAATCGACAACGCCACCCCTCATCGCCTGTTGTAATGTATCGACATCCCTTGCGGCTGTAATCAAAATGACATCACACGTTTGGTTACTTGCACGCAGTGTATTTAGTATCTCAAGCCCTGTGCCATCGGGAAGATAGACATCCATCAATAGTAAATCTGGCTTAAGAATGTCGAGTTGCATTTCCGCTTCCATTCTCGTGGTCGCAATTCCAACCACTTCCAAACCTGTCAGTTGGCTTAAGTATTTGTGGTGCAGCTCAGCAATAGCCAGATCATCTTCAATGATCATTACGCGAGTCGCCATACTCATAATTGTTCTTCCTTGGGTAAGTACACCGTTATTCTTGTCCCATAATTTGTATTGGGTATCATCTCAACATGGCCGTGATATCGAGTAGCAAGCTGATTGACAAGGTGTAACCCAACACCTCGATTTTGACGAGATTTCGTCGAAACGCCTTTTGTAAATAATGTTTGTGGATCCATTGTTTTTGGGAGGCCACAGCCATGATCTATCACCTCAAGTATCACTTCATTTCCGTAATCGCTAACGGACACATCAATGTTTCTGCGTTCTGACGCAACATTTGATTCATCGCGAATTGAAGTTAACGTGGCATCGAAAGCGTTATCAATCAAATTACCCAAAATTGTGACTAGGTCTTCCGAATTTAGCCACTCAGGCAGGGGCTCCAGACGACTGCCTTCCTCAACCACCAGTTGTAAGCCTAACTCGCGAGCACGTTCAGTTTTTCCAAGCAACATACCTGCAATTAGCGGGTCTTTAACGGTATCTCTTAAAAACTCAATCATTGCCTGATAGTGTGCGGTTTCTTGTCCAATTAACTTTTGCACCGCATCAAGTTCACCCATTTGTACTAGCCCACTAATGGTGTTGAGCTTATTGCGATGCTCATGGGTCTGTGAACGTAACAAATCTGCATATTCCTTGGTTTGTGATAGCTGCTCGGTTAGATCATTGATTTCATCCCTTAAACGGAAACTCGATACCGCCCCCACGATTTTTCCATCAACATAAATTGGAGAGCGATTTGCAATCAGGCGCTTATGATTAAGGAATATTTCAATATCATGATCTTCCTGCCCGCTTTCTAACACTGTATATAGATCGCTATCACGCAGCGTATCAGTCAAAGGTTTATTGAGCGCTGATTCTCTATCAATACCGAGAATCTGGCAGGCACTACGATTTATCGAGCGAAGTATCCCTTGGGCATCAATGCTTAACACGCCCTCTTTGATGGTGCTCATCGTCACTTCTAATTCGCCGTACAACCGCCCTATTTCTTCAGGCTCAAAGCCTAAAATGGCGCGCTGAAACTTTCTCGACGCATAATTGGATACAATGGCATTAGCGACGACAACTACGATGACCATTAAAATCAAAAAGGCCAAAAATGGTTCGATGCGGTCTTGCAGTCGGTCGAGCAAATAGCCAACCGAAACCACACCAATGATGTTCCCTTGCTCGTCAAAAATCGCAGCTTTACCACGAACTGAATAACCTAACGAGCCCTGTGCCGTCGAAACATAAGACAACCCCTGTTCTAGCGCTCGACGATTGTCGCCACCTCTCATTGGCTTGCCCAACCGCTCATCAACAGGGTGGATTAAGCGTACTCCCTTATGGTCGCCAATAACGATGAATGCAGCACCTATGGCTTCGGTTAATTCTCTAAAGCGAAGTTGGTATGGCTGGGGGTTTTGGGTTTCGATCATTTCACGAACAACCGCTGAGTCCGCTAAAAAACGGGCAACACCCAGTGCTTTTTCTCCCATTTCTTGCTCTTGATTGATTTTGAGATAAGTGAACCCCGCGGCGACAAGCAATAACAGCTCTATCAACCCCGATAGCGTCATGATAATGAGCATCCGCTTACGAAAGCTGATGGTTTTCCAACTCATTGATACATCCTTGTGATTCACTCTTGAGCGTAACGTTAACACTCAGTTAACAGCATGACGTTGTCGCGGTGATAAATCTGTGAGGAAGGCAAACAAACCGCAGAGTTTACGGTTAATTAATCGACGAGCTGAAACATAAAATTACAACCATTCACCAAATTTAGCATTCCTCTCTGATACTCAATTCCATACATAAATTGCCCTTAAAATCATGATCGCGATCACATCGATTTTAGCGGTTTTTGAGGCGTTTTTAGACTTTACAACGTATAATTTTTAATCAACGAAACCAATGAGAGTTTCGGTTTGAAAGCAGTGAAGCTGGAAGTCTATTAAAAGCTCAACATTGATGTCAGTGGTTTGGACAAAAATAAAACAAAACACAAATACTGACTACATGACAAACACTTAGACACCATCTGAAAACTGGAAAACTATAAACAGAGGTGCATTTATAGTTAGAAGGAACACCAAACATGGAACGCGATACCTTTGGAATATGCCTGAATAAGGCGATGCTGTCAGAGAATATGTATTCAACATTTACACACGTCAGGGCTTATGAAAAAAACGGAGGCGGTACTTCTGATCTCAAAGTCCTGTTATCGTTCCCTCAAATGAGTGGAAAAGATCTATTGAATACGATGCGAGGTTCTCGTCAGCTCGAGTGGAGAGCGGAGTTTCACTGTCCATATACGAAATAAATTTGTAACATCTCCCGCGCCCAGCACAAATATAACTGGGCGCATACTACTGCCCAATTTTCCCTCCTACTTAACACGCAGTTACGAATCCTTTATATTAGAGCTAATACTCTACGACAAAGCAGCCATTATGAAAAAAACAGGAAAGTTTTGGATACTGGGCTTACTTAGCAGCTCGATTTCCCTTGCCTGTCATGCGGCACCGATCACTTTTGATACCGCATGGCAGCTATTGCTAGAAAACAACTATTCTCTTAAAGCTCAACGCTCAAACGTCGAGAACTACCAATACCAAGAGAGTGCCACCAGCAATCTCAACTTACCTCAAGTTACCATTGGCGCGAATTACACGCGTTTAGATACCGATATCACGCTTTCGGGAAAACAGATTCTAGACAGCACAGGAGCACACATTAACGTACCTCCTGCTTTTCAGCCTATTTTTGGTGCCTTAGCTAATACCACTTCGACCATAACCGAGCGCGATATTTTCTCTTCGTCTATTCGTGCCATTTGGCCAATTTTTACTGGTGGTAGAATTTCTGCGGCTCAATCAGCAGCAGAAGGCAAAACGGATGAGGCGAAAAGTCAGCTTTTAATGGAACAACAAGCGCGTTTTGAAGATTTATCGAAGTACTACTTTTCTGTCGTACTGGCAAAGGAAGTACTCGCAACGCGGCAAGCGGTTGAAGCTGGGCTAAAAAAGCATCGAGATTTTGCCATTAAGCTTGAAGAGCAAGGACAAATCGCGCACGTTGAGCGCCTGCAAGCCGAGGCTTCTTTAGATAAAGCATCTGTAGAAACACGTAAAGCAGCCAGCGATTTGAGTATCGCTCAGGCTGCATTAGGTAAATTACTCGCGCAAGATGATGCCGTAGAGCCCGCTGAATCTTTGTTTATCAACGACAGTCTTCCCCCTCTTAGCGCTTTTGTCGATCAAACGCTGCTTACCTATCCGGGGTTAGAACTTCTGAGCGCTAAACACAAACAAGCCTCTAGCTTAATCAAAGCAGAAAAAGGGAAATACTACCCTGAAGTTTATCTTTACGGCGACTACAGCTTGTATGAAGACGATTCTCTCGCAAGCCAAATGAAGCCTGACTGGTTAGTTGGTGTTGGTGTCAGCATTCCACTGATTGAATCATCAGGGCGAAGCGAAAAAGTCAAAGCCGCTCAAAGCGTCGTCTCGCAGGTCGACTCATTAAAGTCCCAAGCCAAACAAGACTTATCGCTGTTAGTCCAAAAGACATACTTGGAGGCTCAGCAAGCCATTGATGAAGTACAAGGGCTCGCATCTAGCATTGAACTCGCTAACGAAAACCTGCGCTTGCGTGAAAAAGCATTTACTCAGGGTCTGTCGTCTTCTCTGGATGTTGTGGATGCACAACTTTATGTCGCGAGTATAGAAACACAACGTTCAGCGGCGCGTTTCCGCTATTTAATATCTTTAACCAAGCTACTCGCATTGAGCAGTGAAATGAACAGCTTCGAACAATATCAAAATACCGCTTATATCCCTGCTTCAACATCCAAAGAGGTGAAATAAATCATGGCAGCTAAATCACTAAAACCCGTTTTACTCTCACTTTGTGCTTTGGGTGTTGCCTCTTGGGTTGGGTATCAATTTTACCAAGCCTATCAACCGGAACCGATCCGCTTACAGGGATTAATTGAAGCCCAGCAATACAGCATTTCCTCAAAAGTCCCAGGGCGTATTGATGAGGTCATGGTACGTAAAGGCGACGATGTAGAGAAAGGTCAGCTTATTTTTACCCTTCATAGTCCTGAAATTGAAGCGAAGTTAGAACAAGCAAAAGCAGGTGAAAAAGCGGCGGACGCCTTAGCTCAAGAAGCTGAGAAAGGCGCACGTGAGCAACAAATCCAAGCAGCAAAAGATCAGTGGATGAAAGCCAAAGCCGCTGCGAATTTAATGGAAAAAACCTACAATCGTGTGAATAACCTTTATAACGATGGCGTGGTTGCAGAACAAAAACGCGATGAAGCTTTAACTCAGTGGCAAGCAGCGAAATACACAGAAAGTGCCGCGTTTCAAATGTACGAAATGGCAAAAGAAGGCGCTAGAAGTGAAACCAAAGTGGCTGCGGCGGAAAAAGCGCGCATGGCATCAGGTGCCGTAGCCGAAGTAGAAGCGTACGCGAAAGATACTCAGATCTACAGCTGGTTTGACGGCGAAGTCTCTCAAGTTCTACTTCAAAGTGGTGAATTAGCACCTCAGGGCTTCCCGGTTGTTACTGTGATAGATACAGAAGATGCCTGGGCGACACTTAATGTGCGTGAAGATTACCTTCAACACTTTAAAAAAGGAGCAACCTTTGATGCCTATTTGCCTGCCTTAAACAAAAATGTTGAGTTCAAAGTAACGCATGTTGCCGTTATGGGTGACTTTGCAACGTGGAGAGCAACCGATGCTTCTCAAGGTTTTGATCTTCGTACCTTTGAAGTAGAAGCTCGTCCAGCTCAACCCGAACCTGAACTGCGTATGGGAATGAGTGTTGTCGTTGAACTTTAATCACAACCACTAGGTTAATGCTATGACGATTAAGATTTCACAGCGGCATATCTTACGACGAGACAAGTGGTTGCTTTCGTGCCTTACTTGGATACCGATTTTGCTCGCGCTGATGATTTGGGGAGTGTTCTCTGCGGGCATTGCCCGGGATCTGCCAATCGGTGTGGTTGATCTACAACATTCCCAACTTTCTCGAAAGCTCATTCAATCTTTGGATGCGTCGTCGAGTCTGGCTGTTAACTATCATTACGCCAGTGCAAGCGAAGCAAAAAATGCGATGATTGAAGGCGATATCTACGCTTACGCGGTCATCCCATCTAAGTTCGACCAAGATATTCTCCAGCACCGCCAACCTCAACTTTCTGTCTTTTACAACAGTCAGTACATTTTGGTAGCGAAACTGATCAACTCTGCCGTTGCGCAAGCACAAGGCTATTTCGACGCTCAGGTTGAAGTAATGGGCAACTTGGCTAAGGGTAACACCACAACGTTAGCAGCGGCTGGACAGGCTGTACCCGTGTCGACACAAATAACCGCATTATTTAACCGTAACAATAACTACGCACAATTTTTGGTAACGGCTATCGTGCCAGCCATTTGGCAAATATGTATTGTAGTAAGCACTATTTTGATTCTTGCCGCGCACTTTCGCATTTATGGTGGAAAGAATAGCTTTGCATTTTTGGGCGAAAAGCCATACGCCAGGCTCACTACCCTATTAAGTCAGTACATTCCGGTCTTTATGGCGCAAGGTGCGTTGTTCTTGTACTGGTTTTATTCCGTGCTTGATTGGCCAATGGAAGGCAGTTTTGTGGTTATGCTATTAGCACAATTGGCGACGGTTATCGCCTGTATCATTATGGGAGCGTTGTTCTTCTTCTTGTCGATGGATCCTGCACGTGCGATGAGTTTTGCTGGCGCATTTACGGCTCCAAGCTTCGCGTTCATGGGAATTACATTCCCAGTTTCTGACATGAACACGCTCGCTTATGCATGGCGTTCATTATTGCCGATTACCCATTACATTGAAGTACAAGTGAGTCAAGCAAGCTATGGAGCATCGGCCGCACAATCTTTAAGCTCGCTATGGCCTATGATTGGTTACGTTGTGCCCCTGCTCATTACCGCAGCCTTGATGGGTAAACATCGAACAGCTTCATCAACACGCCAAGCGAAGGAGGCGGTATGACATTGTGGCAACTGATTAAAGCGGAACTTAAGGCCGTTCTAACCAATCCAGTCGTTACGTTGACCGTGTTTGGTGGTGTCGTATTTTACTCGTTTTTATACCCTTTGCCTTATGCACAACAAACGCCTCGTGAACAACCAATCGCGATTGTTAATCTAGATGGTAGTCAGACGAGTTTAAAGCTAGAACGTATGGTTGATGCCACTCCGCAAGTCAACGTAGTCACTCGACTTCATACGATTGCCGATGCAAAGCAAGCATTTTTACAACGAGAGATCACCGGTTTTTTAGTCATACCAGAACACTTTTACAAAGACCTAATGCTAGGTAAAAGCCCGACTCTGGTCTACGCTGCGGACGCCTCGTATTTTCTCGTGTACGGAACCGTGGTAGAAGGATTGGCCCAAGCTGGAGGCACATTAGGGGCCCAAGTGAAAGTCAGTAAAATGGTGATAGATGGTGTGCCCATGAGTATGGCTAGCCATAATTACTCTGCTATTAAGCTTAATATGAAACCAACGTTCAACCCAACCATGGGTTACATCGAATACGTAGTGCCGGCAGTATTTGTTCTGATTTTACAACAAACGTTGATCATGGCGGTTGGATTACAAACGGGAACACAGCGTCATGGTCGTGGCTATTGGTCACAAGTATCAACGGGATCGCTGCTGCTTGTGAGAACGTTAGTATTTGTGGCAATTTATTATTTACTCGGCGCCTATTATTTTGGTTTTAGCTTCGAACGTTTAAACGTAAACCATATCGCCAATGCGGGCGAATTGCTGGCTATGTTGTTCCCGTTCTTTTTAGGTTGTTGCGGACTAGGCTTCTGGCTAGGTTACTTATTACCTCGGCGTGAACTTGTCACCTTAGTCGTCTTAGTGAGCTCTATGCCGCTCATTTTCTTGGCTGGTTTTATTTGGCCGATTGAAGCCATACCTACTCCCTTACTATGGATTGCTGATTTAAGCCCAAGCACTTGGGCGATCAAAGCTTTCTTAGCGCTAAACCAAATGGGGGCAACCTGGCAACAAGTCGCTCCACATTGGACAGCACTTTGGGCACTCACCGTGCTTTGGGGTAGCGTTGCGTACTGGATTGCTAAGCGAAGTAACAAGCCAGTTGTAACAGAGAGCTTGGGGTGATAGCTGGCATTTTTATTACTATAAAAAAAGCCGGGTAACTAAACCCGGCTGAAAATCTGCGTCCTTGCAGCGGACATATGGTAAAAACACTTTTTGCTCTGGGCTTACCCATTGAGCGAGGTTAGATTAAGCCAAAAACTATGGACTCCATACTCTCATATAGAGGGTTATATCCTTCCAATAGACATTAGCTCTTCGCTAGAACGATAACGTTTTTCAGACACAAAAAAACAAGACTCACATTGAGTCTTGTTGTTGATAGGGATGAGCAGGATACATGTCGCCGCTAAGTCATATCACGGATTATTTTCTCTCGGTATTCTGTAACGACCTTCATGATTGAATTTTTTACATCACCGACTTGCTTAGAGGGTTGGCACCATAGGCCAAAACCAAACTTAAAACCTTCCAATAATTCAGAAGCTTCCACTGGCTCTATATGATTATTAGAAAACTCCGAATGGGCAAACGTTCTGGGGAGAATCGCCCATCCTAAACCTGCTTCAACCATTTTCACTACAAGGGCCAATTGGTCGACCTCTTCATGGTTCGAACTTACGATGACTTTTTCGCCCATTCCCTCTTCAATAAGAGACCGCAATACAAATTGTTTACTATTCCTCAAGGCTGTCAATACTCGATCTGGTGCAACAGAAGCGAGTTCACCACCTTTCTGGACGAAAGGAACAAATTCAAAATGACCTAAAAACGTCGCATCCAGACTATGTATTGCTCGACTATCATGCACATTGACAATACCGAATTGATACTCACCATTCTGTAAACCCTCTTTAATTTCGTTGCGATTACGAACAAGAAAGTTAACTCGCATCATCGGAAAATCTGCCGCTAATTGAATACGAAGCAATACAAGAAAACGGTGTGGTATAGCGCTTGAATAGGCGATACTAACATTCTCTAATCCACCGTAAGAAAGACTCAGTGCGACTTTATCGAAAGTACGAGCCTGTTCGATGGTTTGCTTAGCATAGTGGTACAGATGGTGGCCATCTTCTGTCGGTTCTACCGAGCGCCCCACTCGCTCAAACAGGTTGACCGCCAGTTGGTCTTCAAGATTGGTAATCACCTGCCCTATTGTGGTTCGGTGCTTATTGAGTTTGACCGCCGCCTTACTAAACGAAAGCTGTTCATAAACGGTTACGAACGCGAGAAGTTGTTCAAAACTAAAATTCATAGGTTGTGCTTACTTTTTAGAGTTATCTAATTAAATTACCACAAGATCGTAGAATTGCTACTTGGTAACGGTAACAATCTGCGTTTGAATTCCTTCTCGACGACACAAAAAAAACCTACTAGCGTCAGTAGGTTTTCTCTCACTTAGTTGTACTCAACGACACGAGCTAAATAGTTGAATTCTCCTGAGTCACCATGGTAATCACGGTAGACATCGACACTGAAATATTTAGGTTGATCAGCGTAAATGTGGTCAACGACTTTTTGCTCAAGTGACTCCAACGTTTCACCGACCTGAGAGTACACGAACTGCTTGTTCACTTTTTCCAATTTACGTTGTTTCGCTTCTTTGTGTGACACATAGTTGTTGATCTCTTCCCACTTTCCCACGAACTCGACCGCCACGTAACTCGAGTTCTCGTCAATCATAATAAAGGCTGCACCTTCTTCTTTGATTGCAGACAGTTGCTGCATATCACTATCCACTTTTTGCTGGTCAAGATGGGCTCCACTTTGGGCGAATGCAGTCGCGGAAGCGGTAAGCATCATGAGTGTAAGAACGGCTTTTTTCATTGTATCGTTTTCCTGTATTAAGGGAGTTCAGTTACCCAAAGTTGCCCTTGGGTGGCTTTTTTGAATCCATATTCGTAAATCGTCAGCAAGTAGCGGTGATCGAACATATCTTTCGTTACTTTGGCGTATCTGAAATCTTGATCAATGTAGGTAAACTGCATCTCGATATCGTTGATTTCACTGATGTATTTCATTCGATAGAGATCACCACGAGTTTGCGCTAGCGTAAGGCTTGAGACACTTTTCGATACCAAGTCCAAACCTTTGTCTTTTAGTGGACGATACGGCGCTTTTAACGCACCATTGCGAATCACATCCAACTGAGGCGCTTTTTCTAACCCCAAAGCATCTGAGATTTGTTGATAGTTGAAGTTAGACGGATTAAAGAACACCTGCGCTGCGAGACCACCATCTACGTGTAACTCCTCAAGAGTTTCTCCATCATGTTCAACATCGATAAATTGTGGAGGGAAAACACCAGGGATCGATGCGCTCGCAGCAAGCACCTTGTAAATCAGTTCAGATTTGTCCGCTAAATCACTGTTCGCAATCGCACCAATATTCCAAATCACCAGTTCGCCTGAATCAAAATGGGTACTGCCAATAAAGAGGCGTTTACCATTGCGGTGTTGCTGCGCCATCGCCTCGATCATGGGCTCAGGGTAAGCGTCTGCGATGAAATCATAGAGGTTCTCACCATCGGTAAACGCGTCCTTAAACAGGGTATTTAAGAAGTTCTTCTTACCCAAAATATTCTTATCATTGATGTTGAGCATGACTTCTTTCATCTTTGGCATCGCATCACCGCCAATGAAAACAAAAGGAGCGATTAGGGCACCAGCACTGACTCCAGTAATGATGGCATAATCTTTTAGCTCCCCCTTTTCCTGTAGCCCCATCAAAACGCCGGCCCCGTATGCGCCGTTTACGCCACCACCCGATAAGGCCAAAATATTGAGCTGTTCACCCTCTACTTTGATCGGTGTGGTTTGATTGTGCGCTGAGTAGAGAAAATCCGGCGCTTCATTGGCCCACATTCGAAGTGGCTCATTTGGTGTTGAGCTCGCGATCTCGACATCTTTATAGTTGCTTTGAGAAACACGAACATCCAGCGTATGGGGTGAACTACAAGCTACTATCAGCAGCGAAAGTACAACCGTCACACCAGAGGAAATTAAACGATTCATAATCAGTCTCATTTAATGTTCTCTGGCGTATGACCAGAGACTCAGTTTGAAGTTAATTGGGTCAAAATGAAGTCCGTTTCGTTGTGTGGAGTTACTATAGCTAGGCACGGTTAAACCCCATAATCGCGATTGTAGGATGCTATCCATCAAAGCAATTATGCCAAGTTTCTATATGCTAACTTTACGCTTCTCCGTTAATTAGGTACTGCGCTAAGCAATTTTCACGACGTTGAACTCATGCGTCGGTTCGACAAATTCGTATTGGGCATTGATCGTCTGTAGCTCCCATGTGCCATAGCCTTTGGTGATCTCCAATACACCGTAAACGGCGTTATGTGTATGACGAAAGGCTGCGACAGGAGACATCTTCTTCACCAAACAAGAAGTAAAAATCGCAGAAATCAAATCACCGACACCGACGGGTTGCTGGTCAAAATCAATACTTGGACGCTGAGCTAAATAACACGCTTTCGGTGTCGCTAAGATCATACTGAAGGCGTCATCTGTTAGTGCATGCAGGTGTTTCACCAATACCATTTTCGGTCCCAGCTCTAGGGTTTTTTTACATGCAGTGACCGCATCATAAAGAGAGTTAATTTTCACACCTGTTAACTCGCTCAGTTCAAACTGGTTAGGAACAATCACATCAGCGATTGGCAACAAGCTATGGCTTATCGCTTCTTTGACACCGTCTGCCACAATGCAACCTTTGTCTGGATCACCCATAACTGGGTCACACACATAAAGTGCACTATGGTTACGCGATTTGACTAAACTTACCGCTTCGGCCACCGCTCGACATTGCTCTGCGCTTCCTTGATAACCGGACAGTATCGCGCCACATTCGCCTAACTTCTCAATGTTATCTAAGCCTCTCATTAGAGAATGAATTTCATCTGCCCCAAACTTCTGTCCAGTCCAACCTTGCTGGTACTGAGTGTGATTTGAAAACTGAACCGTGTGAATTGGCCAGACTTCGAGGCCCATTCTCTGCATCGGGAAGACGGCAGAACTGTTTCCTGCGTGGCCATAAACCACATGAGATTGAATAGAAATAATGCTTTTCATAAGTCACTCTTAATTGAGAAGTTTGTTAGCTTGGCGACTAAATAAACACAATGCCGCGCACTGTGCTTATTTGGTCGGAATAGCCTCGACAACGCCGAGGCTTATTCTTAATCAGGCTGGATTCATTAGCCTTTGAATTCAGCAAAGTACTCATCCAACACTTTGCGTGTTGCACGACCGATAAGCTCGTATTCGTGGTGAGTAAGGTTTGCTAGCGAAACTCGAACTGATGCATGCACTACATCGAAGCCTTGGCCTGGAAGTAGGATAACGCCGGTTTCATGTGCAAGGCGGAACAGGAAGTCTTTGCCCTTCTCGCTCGCTTTGAACCATTCAACGAATGCTGGTCCGTACAATTTGCCGCCCAGAGTGTCGAGCTCAAGCAGTGTGTAGTAGTCCACACGATCTTTGTTTTCTTCAATTTCTACACCCATGTTTTTGTACAGAGTTTTGTAACGCTCGCGAATGATGCGTTTACATGCTTCTTTGTAGTTTTTCTCTGAGTCCATCAGACAATTCAATGAGAACAGCGCCATTTGAACTTGTTGAGGAAGCGACAAACCTGCTGTGTGGTTAAGCGCTACGCTACGGCTGTCGGCAACGATACGGTCAATAAACTTGATCTCACGAGGTTCCGGAGTCAGCGTTTTGTAACGATCGTCCAACTCAAGTTGACGCACTTCAGGAAGGCTACGCATTGCATCGTCAAACACGTTGTTGTGTTGAATCGCAATCGAGCCTAAACGCCAGCCTGTTGCACCGAAGTACTTAGAGAACGAATACACACAAAGCGTGTTGTATGGCAGTTTTGCAAACAGTGAGACAAAGTCGTCCGCAAATGTGCCGTATACATCGTCAGTCACAATGAACAGGTCGCTACGTTCGTTGTTCACAAAATTTGATAGGTTATCCAGAGTCTCATCCGAGAACTTCACAGACGCTGGGTTTGCCGGGTTAACAACACAAAGCAGTTTGATGCCTGTATCTGCAAGCTTTTCGATTTCAGACATCGGCAGTTGCCATGTTGTCTCATCCAGACGTAGTTCAACGATTTCCAGTTCGTATTCACTCAGTTCTGGAATCTCTAGGTAAGGCGTAAAGATTGGAGTGATTAGCGCAACCTTGTCACCTTTCTTCAATAGACCGTTGTTGAACATAGTTTGGAAGGTGTACGTCATAGACGCCGTACCGCCTTCCGTTGCAAACAGATCGAAGTCTGTTGTCATTGGCATTGGGCCGTACATCTCTTCTGCAATGTATTGCTTCACAACGGTTTCGATGTTCGTCAACATACGTGGTGGCACTGGGTAGTTACATGCAAGGTATGCGTTAACCAGTTCATTCAAGAATGCTTGTTTCTCTAGACCCAAACGGTCTTTTACGTAGCTCAGCGACTTTTCCAAGAACTGTACGCCTTGGTCTTGTTTATTCTTGCTTGCAAACGTATCGAAGCGTTCAACAATGCCCACACCATCTGGAATGCCACCGAAACCACCATCTAGGTATGAATAAGTGCGCTCGGCTTCCAATATTGCGAACTCACCCAAACGAATGAACGCTTTACGTGGTAGTGTCGCAAGAAAATTAGGATTACCACGACCTGCATCTAATAACGCGCGGTCAGGAACAGTTTGTGCCACTTCAATTAGTTTATCTTTTAATTCAAATGGGCTTAAATCTGCAAATTTTGAAAAATCAATTGTTGTGTTTTGCGTAGTCATAATATTTACCTGAATCTATTATTTAGTAAAATTTGGATAATACTTCCCCTACCGCCTATTTAATTAGGCGATAAGCGTGTTCGAATTTATTTAAATTACATGCCTGCGTTTAAAGTAATAATGCCGACAATAATTGGACCCCATAGGGTAAGCAGGACATTGGCGACTGCATAAGTCACAGTGAATGAGAATACTGGCGTTGCGTTACCTGTTTTTTCCATTAAAGCCGCGAATGCTGGGTTCGCACTTCGTCCACCTGTCACACAGCCAAGTGCTTCAACCGGGTTCTTAATCTTCAATACAAAATATGAGAAGAAGAACGAAATAATCTGAGGGATAATCGTTACACCCATGCCAAGGAACAACAGAGACATACCGTGTTCTTTGATGGTGTCGACCGCTTGAGGCCCAGCCTCAAGGCCAACAATGCCTACAAATGCTGCCAAACCGAAATCTCGAATAAAGTTCGCGGCACCCACAGGAAACTGAGCAACATGCGGATTGCGGCTACGCAACCAACCGACGATCAAACCTGAGATCAAACAACCTGCACCAGAACCGATAGTGACGGGAATACCAGCAATCTTAAAACTGATTAGACCAATTAATAGGCCCACCACCATGCCCATACCAAGCACGATTAAGTCAGTCACGTTTGCTGAGCCCATTCGCTGACCAATGTTTTTCTCAACGCGATTGATATCTTTTGCGGTACCTGTAAGCTGGATGACGTCGTTTTTCTTCACCACAAGATCCGGCGTCATTTCAATTGAGTTGCCTTCACGAATATAGTCTGTCACATAAATACCGCGCATAGAGCCTTGGTTCGAAGCCTCTTTAATCTCTTGCAGCGACTTACCAATCAGTTTGCGGTTGTCTGCGATCAGTTGACGGTTTTCTTCAATAACTTCATAGCCTTCTGGAAGTGCAATCTCGTTGTCAGCCAAACCATCTTGCAGCTTATGTACCGCATTACGACGACCAGTTACAACAATGACATCCCCTTCTTTCAGTGCTGTGAATTTGTCCACTTCTAGCACTTTGCCATCACGTTGAATCAATTCAATACAAGCAGCTAGAGCGTGTTGGTTTAACTGAGCTAAGGTTTTGCCTGCTAGCCCACCATCTTTGCTCACTTTAAATGCTCGTGTAACCAGCGCTGTGATAGCGTTGAACTCACCCGGCGCTAAATCACGCTTACCATTTGAATTTTTCTCTTCTAGCGCAATCGCTTCTGCTCGGATATCCCACTTCATCAGTGTTGGGAATACCCATGTCACCATCAGAATTGGACCAAGCGAACCAAAGATGTACGTAACCGCGTAGCCTACTGCGACGTTGGTCTGCATTAGGTGCTTCGCTTCTTCTGTCACACCACCAAGACGTGCGATCGCATCACCCGCTGTACCGATGATTGCCGATTGAGTCAAACCACCAGCTGCAAGGCCTGCTGCCGTACCTCTGTCTAG